>JACQGT010000421.1 GCA_016199425.1 Chloroflexota bacterium | reverse complement strand
GTCACGGACCACGCCCGGAGGGTTGTGATCTACTGAAACTAATCCAATGTCGAGCGCGGGTCAAAGGCATCACGCAGGGCATCGCCGAAAAAGTTCATCGACAGAACCGCGAAGGCAATGGCCAGAGCCGAAGGCAGCCAACGCCAGGGCATGTTTTCCAGGATGGGCAGTTGCATCGCGGTTGTTAATGTCTGCCCCCAACTTGGCGTCGGCTGTTGGACACCCAGGCCGAGAAAGCTGAGGCTTGACTCGGTCATGATGGCGCCGGCCAGGCCGAGCGTGGCCGCGACTACGACTGGGCCGACTACATTGGGAAGAATGTGGCGGAAGATGATCCGACGCGTTGGCGCGCCAACAGCAACCGCGGCGAGGACAAAATCCTGACTGCGCAGGCTAAGAATTTGGCCGCGTATCAGCCGGGTCATGCCCGGCCAACCAAAAATGCCAATAATCACCATAATATTGAAGATATTCGGTGGGAGTACGGCTGCAACGGTGATAATCAAGAGAAAAGTGGGGAAGCACATGATGATATCGGTAAAACGCATGATAATGCTATCCACGCGGCCACCGAGGTAACCGGAGATGCTGCCAAGCAGCAAGGCAATTGACGTATAGATGCTCACGGCCACGAGACCCACCGAAAGAGAAACGCGGGCGCCGAACACCAGCCGCGCCCAGACATCGCGGCCGATAGCATCGGTGCCCAATATATGATCGAGGCTGGGTGGCTGGTTCTTTAGCTTCAGGTTCATTATCACCGGGTCTGCGCCTGCTACCAGAGGCGCAAAGACGGCAGCGATAACGAGCAGCGCCAACATAACCAGGCCGAGCATTCCCAACTTGTGCCGCCAGAGTCTGCGCCAGAAACGGTACCTGGCCGAATCCCGGCGGGGTTCTGGCACTGTCTTTACCAGTGCGACCGCGGGAACAGGATTGGATTTTCGAGTGGTGGTCAGATCATCCGATGCCGTCATGGTTCTCTGTTCTTACTCGTAATGAATACGTGGATCAGCGAAAGCATAGGAGATGTCAGCCAGCAGGTTGCTCAAAAGCACCATAAGGGCAACTACGAAGTTGACTCCCATAATAACTGGATAGTCCCGGGCAAAGATGGCTGCCAAGCTGTAGGTACCCATGCCGGGCCAGGCAAAAATATGTTCGATAATCACCGTACCGCCGATCAGAAAGGGTATATTCAGACTAATAATCGTAATCAGAGGTATCAGGGCATTGCGTAGGGCATGTCGCAGCAAAATGGCCCTCTCGGCCAACCCCTTGGCGCGGGCAACCGTGATGTAGTCTTGACGAATGACATCAAGCAAGCTGCCGCGCGCATAGCGCATGAAGCCGGCCATACTCCCCAATCCCAGTACCAGCGACGGCAAGATCATGTGGTGAATACGGGTCAACAGTGTGGCCTCCTCACCGTAGTTCGTGATCCCGGAAGTCGGGAAGATCGGCAGCTTGAGGGAGAATAGAAAGATGCCACCGATGGCAAAGACAAAGCCGGGCGTGGATATCCAGAAGAAACCTAACAGAGTCAGAAACTGATCTATCCAAGAGTATTGTTTGACTGCGGAGATAATGCCCAATCCAGTACCAGCAAAAATGCCAATCAGTAGTGCGGTCGCAGTTAGCTGAAGTGTTGCCGGCAACCGTTCCAGTATCTCGTCGCGCACAGGTGCTCCGGACGTAAGCGACCGCCCCAGATTGCCCTTTGTTAGCTCTCGTAACCAGATAAAATAGCGCAGGTAAGGTGGCTTGTTCAGTCCGTAGTTCTCACGCATCGTTTCTAGCTGCTCGGGAGAGAAATTGACGATCGCCGTAGTGGGAATAAGGCCGTCAACAAAGTCACCTGGCATTAGTTCGGTAAAGAAGAACGTGACAACGGTCAGGCCGAGAAGGATAGGCACAGAAATAGCCAGGCGACGCAGTATATAGGTTTGCAACGCGATACCCTCACAGGAACATGGCAGGGGAGGCCTTGATTGGTCCAGCGTATTTCGTGATGGCGGCGGCAGAGCACAGACCCAGCGTGCCGCCGCCATCACGAGTTAAGCAACTGTAATTCAGCAGATTCGTCCCCTGCTATTCTGATACAGACCAGTTCACAATGTTGGCGAAACCATTGTTCCATGGATAGTACTGGTTCCACTGGGCGTCTTCGTCGAATCCGCCTACGCGCTTACTGATCGCCAGCGGGCCGGTAAACTGGAGGAAGGGCATCATGGGCAGTTCATCATTCAGCCGAGTCTGGATCTGATTGTGGATTGCCCGGCGTTCGCCTTCGTCGACCGTAGCTGCCGTCTGGTTGAAGAGCGCCCGCGCCTCTTCATCACCCCACGGGGAAGTACAGCGGTCAGCGTCTGTGAAGAAGGAGTTATAGTCTTCGGGGAATGAGAAACCCCAGCCCTGGTACATCAAGTCATACTCACAATTTGCAGCAGCCGCAGAGACCGACGTCCCCTCCAGGAATTGTAGCTGCGTCTTGACACCGACCGCGGCCAGATTCTGCTGGATCGCGGCCATGATATCCTGGTGCAGGGCATCGCTGTAGTACCAGTTCACCGTGAGCTCGTTGTTGGGATCCCAGGTACCGTCGGCAATGGCCGCGTCCAATAGCTCTTGGGCCTTTTCCGGGTTGTATTCATACTGATTGAGGTCGGGTGCCAACCAGGGCCGCATCTCCATATACGAATTATAGGGTTGGCAGAGACCGCTGTAAAGACTTTCGCAGATTCCCTCGCGGTCGATCGCATAGGCCAACGCCTGGCGCACGCGCTTGTCGGAAAGCTTATCCGATTCGTAGTGGATCAGGAAGACCCGGATGTAATTGCGGTTGACCAGCTCGACATCGACATTGTCCAGTCCCAGGGCCTGTTCGTAGAAGTCCTGGGGAACTTTCCACACGTCCAACTCGCCTTTCTGTAAGGCGATGAACTGAGTATCTGCGGCGCCGAAGTTCTTGAAGATAATGCGTTCAACCTTGGGCGCGCCGCCGTAATAGTCGTCGTTGCGCACAAGCTCGATAAACTGGTCGCGCTCGGCACGTACGAATTTGAACGGCCCCGAGCCGATGTTGAGTTCCGGTGTGTACCAGGCCGGGGCATGATGTTCCACAATGTCCTCCGGCGCCACGTTAGCGAAGATGTGGGCGGGCAGGATTTGCAGGTCTGTGGTCGCCGACAAGTGCCAACCAACGATAGGCTTCTCCAACTCGAAGATGACGGTGAAGTCGTCGGGAATTTGAACCCCAGGCAGTTCGTCAGATTCGCCGTCGTAGAAGGCCTGGCCGCCCTTGAGACTGCTGATCCAGCGCTGGGGATTAATGTTGGTCGCTTGGGTCAGTATAAATTTGACGGTCGCCTCCACATCCCTGGCCGTCACCGGCTCCCCATCGTGCCACTTGGCGTCCTGGCGCAGTTTGAACGTGTAGGTAGTGGCGTCGTCCGATACGTCCCACTCAAGGGCCAGATTCGGATGGGGCACGTTGTCGCGGTCGAGATCGAAGAGGCGGCTGTGGGTCAGCATGGCAGGAAAGTTGCTGCTATAGCCATACTGATAGGTCGGCCGGAAGGGGCTGTAGGTGCCCCAGGGAGAATCGGTGGCAAATGTCAGTGTGCCTCCGTCTTCGGCTTCTGGGACGGCCGTTGGCTCTGGTTCTGGAGCGGTTGTCGCTTCGGCGGCGGCTGGTGCTGCGGCCGGCGCTTCTGCTGCGGGCGCTGCGACCGGTACACAGGCCGCCAGTAATAGGGTGAGTATCAGGGCAATCACAAAAAACGGGACACTGCTGCGGGGTACTTTTCGTGCATTCATTATCTGTTTTCTCCTCTCAATAAGCAGATTCATTCAAAAGCGATTCGTACAGATCACAGTGGGACACAATCCGTCGGGTATTCGGCGTTGGGCAGAACCCTCCTCCACACGCTATCATACACCGCTAAGCAGGCTAGCTGACGGCCTGGGGCGACTTCGGACCTCTCAGTGTGTGATGTTGTCACCTCCTTTGTTGAGGAATGGTTGTTCAGATAGACAGCCAGGTACGCTGAGTTATTGTCCACGTTGCTGGTGAATTCCTTACTGCGAGATTTGACGTTGTGCTCGCAAATAGCCGAGTTCATGGGTCAGAAGATGGAGATGTCTGGCTGTCTGGCTATCCTATATCTAAATTCTAAGCTCTTCACCTTCCCTTGTCAAGCCGCCAAAAATCGGGGTGCGTCCCAGGAATGGGGGAAGGCAAGTGCCGGGGACCTATAGGTAAATTTCTCTTGGGCACGCGACACAGCAAACCAATCCGGCGGTGTCAGATCGGGCCGCAGTTGAATCAGCCAATCCTCACGCTGACCGCCCAGTGTCACTCGGCAGCCAACCCAACCCGCGCCCGGACTGTCAGGCACAGCCCATTCAACCGCGCTGATTGTCGGCGCATCCCCATAGGGGTGAAAGAGTGTGGCAAAGACAGCGGCTCTCCCCGTGCGCCGTTGGATCAACGTCACCGCCTGCTCGCTGGGAGGATTGCCCGGTGTCACACCGGTGAGCACCTCGCCGTTGGGCGCTCCTCGCGCAAAGAGAACCAGCCCGCCGGTGGGTAGTCGCCACTCGGCTTGCCAGTCGCCGCTGGCTGGGGACCGTTGCGCCGCGCTGATGTGCTGGTAGCCCTCCCCTTCCGTAGTAATCCCGGGATATTCAGCCAGGGGCAGGTCTGTGCGCAGACTGCCCCCGTTGCGATAGAGCCAATCGATCCGGCGGGGTTCGGGCGCTTCCACAACGAAAAGATCGAGGAAATAGGCGGGTCGCGCCAGAACAACCCGGCGCATAGACACCCCCCCATAGATTCCGGCCTCCTCTGTCCAACCCACGGAAGCATCCGCCGCTTGAAAGGGACCCTCCCCCTGAAAGGAGCGCAGTTCGCCGGTCGCTTCCGGCTGGGAGGACCCGTCAATCGTCACTGTATTGTGGGAAGCCGTCTGGCGGTACCAGCTTTCAAAGAGATTCAGCCCATAGCCTGGCGTGCCCAGGTCGGGCGAAAAACGCTGGCCGCAGGCGTAGAGGATCAGATTCAGTTTATCCGGGTGGCCGTGACCGCCGCCATGCGGGCCATATTTGAGCAACAGATAACGCTGGTTGTGTGTGTCAGGGTCAGAACGCAGGATCGCATAGCCGGATGCGGGGAGCAGTGTGCTGGGCAAAGATTCGCTGGTTGCATCCGGCAGCTCGGCGCGGCCAAAGAGCAGTGCATCCAGACTGTCCCGGGGCGTCTGCGCGTAGGCGCGCTGTAACACCTGCCCAAAGGCGGCTTCGTCGTACCAGTCATAGCCAATCTCGTAAAAGGCCGGGGCAGGCGGCACGCCATGACAACAGTCGGCCACTGTGCTGGTGAAGTACCAGCAATCGTTGGTCGCCGGCAGTGAGCCATCGGGATAGGCCGAATGGATGGGCGCGAGCAGCATCAGGCGCAGCTCCGGGCGGGCGCGCAGATCGTGTACGGGCAGATGGCGCATAGCTTTGGCCAACGCCAACAGGGCATAGAGAGTGTAAAAGTGATAGCTAAAAGAGCCTTCAAACCAAAGCCCGTCAGCCAACACCCCCTGGCGTAGCTGCTGGTCGCAGCCGTAGTCGCCGCCCAGGGCGAAGTCGATCAGGTCGTCCCGCGCCAGTACAACACCCAACGTGCCAATCGCTGCGTTGTGCCAGCAGGCAAAGTTATGGATGCCGCCAAAGTGGTGCTGGATCAGATGTTCCGCCACGGGAACAAACAACTGCTCTTGGATCAGACGTTGCTGGGTTGGCGAAAGCTCTTCCCACACCATCTCGTAGGCCCAGGCCAGGGGTAGCACCCAAACCGACTCATCCAGGGTCGTGTAGGTCGCCACACCCGGATTGGCAACCGTGCGCGCTATCTGTTGATAGGTGGCATACTGTTCAGCATAGCCGGTCAGGGTGCGGATCACCGGTTCGAGATGGGCCGGATTGCCCTCCAACCGCCACAACAATGCCAGGCGGATGGCGCTCTCGGCCAGCCGGTTGTTGACAAACCAGCGCCAGGCCGCATCAAAGCGTTCGCCCTGCCAAATTGCATTGTCGATAGGGCAGACGTGCCGTTGGGGCCAGGCGAGGTCAAAGTGCAGTTGCACCCCGTGCTCCGGGCAAAAATAGTCGTGATAGTAGCCGCCTGGTTCTGGGGGGACCGCGACCGGGCGCGCCAGAAAGTCGGCTGCTTCATCCCACAGCCGTTGCATGGCCGGGCCAAAGGTTGGCAGCGCGGCCCGTTGATGGATTCTTTGCCAGTCGGCGTCGGAAAGTAGCATCATATTCCGATCATCTCCACCGCCTGCCCGCTGCGCGCCGATTCTCTGGCCGCCTCCACAATCGCCACCGCCGCACGCCCCTCTTCGCCGGACAGCGTGGCCGGGCGGCCATCGAGCAGATCATCGACAAAGGCTTGAATTTGGGTGTAGAAGGCTTCGAGCCGGATCGGGTCGAGCGGACGGTTAACGAAGTCGAAGGTGGGCTGCTCCCAAACCGTCTCCACGCTATCGCCGTTGGCCAGGAGCAACTTGCCATAGCCATCCACTTCGATCATGCCTTCTTCACCCAGAATGTGATAGATGTGCTGACTCCCAGTCATAAAGCGGGTCGGCACTTCGAAGGACATCCACTGTTGCACAGCGACGCCGTTGGTCATGGTCAGTTGGGTCATTGCGCTCATGCAGTTCCTGGGCATATTGGGTGCTGGCGCTGGCTGGCGCGCCCGCGGCCACCATCGGCAGTTCCACGTTTTCCTGGGCCGTCAGATAGGGCAGCAAATTGCGCGCCGACTGTTGCCAGACAAAGCCAACCTGGTTCAACCGGTAGCGGGCCAGCTCCTGATCGGCGAGCTTGAGCAGGTCCTGCCCGCCCACCAGCAGGCGACCCGCCGAAGGCCGATCCAATCCACCCAGCATATTGAGCAAGGATGATTTGCCGCTGCCGCTGGCCCCGACAATCGCCAAAAACTCGCCCTGTTGCACTTCCAGGTCAAGTCCCTGGAGCGCGACGACTTCCAACTCGTCTACTTTGTAGATTTTGACGAGATTTTCACACAGGATATAGGGGGAGGTGTCCGGTTTGTTCGTTGCTGCGCTCAAAAGTGCCCCTCATCCCGCAGTCGATAGAGCGCCGACGACCGCTCCGCCAGGGGAAAGGCCACGGGCTGGTTGCCCCGTCGCTGGGACTCGTAGATCGCCATCACCATTTCCAGCGAGGCGATGCCATCCTCGCCCGGCGAACTGGGGGAAGCGCCCGTCTCCATGCACTGGACCAGTTCAGCCACTGCTTCCCGGATCGAACTGGTCGTGGGCAGGGCAGGAAAGGCTTCCGGCTGCAGTTGAAACCATTCGATCTGGGAGGTTGGCTCATTGATGCGCTTCGTGCGATCCACACTGCGCCACCAGCGCGGTCCATCGCCGTCGAGCAGGATGACCCCATCGGTGCCCTGAATTTCGATGCCAAAGCGGTGGTAGCGAGTCAGCTCGTTGACCATTGCCACGCCGCTCAGCCCATTGGCAAATGTGAAGATGGCGTGGCTGTCATCTTCCACGCGGAAGGGATGTACGCGGCGCACCGCCGTGCCAACCACCGACTTCGGCTCACCGGCAAAGAGGCGGAAGAGGTCAAAAAGATGCACAGCGTCGTGGATCAGGGGTCCCTCTTCGTCGGCGGTCCAGGCGGGGAAAGGCTTGACGCCCTGGCAAAAACCGTAGAGCGCCACCAGATCGCCGATCAGCCCCGCCCTCACCATTTCCCTGGCTTTGCGATGGGCCGGATCCCAGCGCCGGGAATAGTTGACGGAGAGTACGCATCCAGCGGATCGACAGGCCGCCACCAGAGCGTCGGCGTCGGTAAGGCTCAATGCCAGGGGCTTTTCGCAGAGAATCCCCTTCACGCCCGCCGCCACCGCGGCTTCGACAATCCCGCGGTGCAGACCCGGATGGGTGGCGATACAGACGATGTCCAGCTTCTCACAAGCAAACATCTCCCGGTAATCGTGATAGAGGGCATCAATACCCCAGCGTTTGCCAAAGGCTTGCAGATGTTCTGCGCCGCGGCTGGCGCCTGCCACAAGATCAGTCTGGGGTAAAACGGCCAATGCGCCGGCATGGGTAACCGGCGTCGGTGGATCGGTCTCCCACAGTGTCCCGATCCTGCCACAACCGACAAGTCCCGCCCGATACTTTTTCATTGCTTCTCCTCTTTCATCAACCGGCAACGAAACTTCAATCCAACCGCTCCACTGAATTTTCCAATACGCCCAAGCCTTCAATCTCGCCACGAATCTGGTCGCCGGGGTTGAGACGCAGCTTTTTGGAGTGGCCCACGCCGGCGGGGGTGCCTGTGCTGATGATGTCGCCGGGCTGCAAAGTGACAAATTGGGAGATAAAGGAGATCGCTTCGGCAGGGGAGAAAATCATCTGGCCGGTATTGGCATCCTGCTGCAATTGTCCGTTATACCAAAGCTGCATGCGCAAATTGTCGGGGTGCGCAACCTCATCCGCCGTCGTGAGCCAGGGACCCATCGGCCCGAAAGTATCCAACCACTTGCCCACCAACCAATCGAAGAACCAATCTCCTTCTTGCAGGGGCAAATCTTTGCGGAAGGTCAATTCCCGGGCTGAAATATCATTGAAAATTGTGTAGCCCCCAATGTGATCTGCCGCCTGCGCCGCGGTCAGATTGCGCCCGGTTTTGCCAATCACCACCGCCAGTTCCAGCTCCCAATCCGCAAAACCGGTGGATGCAGGGACCCGAATGGCATCCTTCGTGCCCACAACCGAAGTGCAGGGCTTGCTGAAGAAACGGGGGATCATCTTCTCTTTGCCGGGAAAGGTCCCACCGCCTTCCAGAAGGTGCGAGGCATAGTTGCCCGCCAGACAGAGCAGCTTTCCTGGACAGGGGATGGGTGCGATGAGTTTGACCTGATTGAGTGAGTGTGCAAATTGAACACCGTGGGCCTGTGCCCAGGTTACGGCGGCATTGGCCTCTTCCAAACCGCGTGCGCCAGCAGCCAGAAGCGCTATCACAGAAGCGGCCTGGGCTGGATTACCTTTACCACTGGCTTGTAGCGTAGCCGCCAGATCAAAGACACGGTCGCCCACAATCGCGCCGACACGTTGATGCTGGTCATGGATATATGTTGCTAATTTCATGATTTCATTCCTTGGTGTGGTGAGATTATTTTCGAGAGTAGTTTTGGCGGGCTGATGAAGACGATAAAATCGACGACGGAGGAAACTTGTCTGCGGTTCTCCTGGTGTGTCATGCGTGGTGCATCAACTGATAGACGAACCACACACCACCCGTGCCAAAAGTTTAGCATGTGTCGCGCCAGAGTACCATGCGCAAAAATGGGAGAGGGCGATCTGCGCGTACGAAAAGTGTATGGCAAAAACATCTTTCTGTCTGCACCCACGGATTTGTGAACTGCTCCGGTTCAACAGTGGTGATACGGTTGTTGCCCCAGGCAAAGACGACAATCCAGCGTTCTTGCAGCTACATCACTTCTTCGCTGTGGCCGTCGCCATAGCCCTCGGCGGTGTCGATGAGGTTCACGCCCAGTTCCTCGGCCCGGTGGATGAGGGCAATGGATTCCCCGTCATCGGTGCCCGTCCAGCCGAAGCGGGAGCCGTCTTGCTGCTGCCACAGCCCGGAGATGGGGAATGCCCCCAACCCAATCTCCGAGACTCGCAGGCCTGTTATGCCCAGTGTCCGGTAGTTCATTTGCTTCCTCCCAATCGTTGGTAGATGTCCTGTCCTGCTTTGAAGAGTTCTGCTACTTCCCGGCGTTGCTGGTCGCTGTAAAAGTGGCCCTTGTGGTTCATCCCTTCCCGCGAGCGTCCGATGGCTCTGGCGAAAAACTGGGCGGTGGGTTGTCGTTCTGGGACCATCAGACCCATCTGTTCAGGAAAGCGGCGGGTGAATACCGGCCAGCCTCCAGATGCGTCGCGCCTGCAGGAGCCACCCATCATTCATGCGCAGCATCTCGACAGTTACACGGCCGACCGCGGTCAAGGGTACGATGGTGAGGCTGTCCTGGCTCCAGGCAAAGTGGTCGGACCAGTTCTGTTGGTTCGGGTGGAAAAGAGGTGTCACCGCTGACGTAAGCGAATCCATGCCGGTCGTCTGCGCGCCTTTGAATTCGTTGCACCGGTAGCAGGCGAGACAGAGGTTTGCAGGATGGTCGGTGCCGCCTGCGGCAAGGGGGACGATGTGGTCTACAGCCAGAGGTACACCAGCCAGGGAAGGACTGCGACAATAATTGCACGCATAGCCTGCTGCTTCGGCCAGACGCTTGCGCAGAGAGAGGGAGATGCGTCGCCGGGGGGACATCAATTCATCCTGGCAGCGGCTGCGGGGAGGGTATAGCCTCGCCATTTGAGCAGGGCCAGGACATAGGAACGTCGCATCACGAAGCGGTCAGCTTCCTCGCGAAGCCGGGCCAATTCGCTCTGTTCCCCATCAGCCAACGCTTTCTCCTGCTGCTGGGAGAGCAACTCTTCGTGGCGCGCCCACTGTTCAGCGGGAAGGGCTTCCTGGGCGATGCGCCACAAGGTCTGGTCATCTGCCTGCTGCAAGGCGGCGATCTCTGACTGCAAAGCAGACGGCAAATCCTCAAGCACAGGAGGCAGATTGCCTTGAATCGTCTGCTCAATCATCTCTGTCAGGGGACGCTGCATAAGGAGAGCCGCCTGTTGCAGACGCCGAAGTACGCTGTCGGGCAGATCGATGGTGACAGAGTGCAGGCTCATTTTGCTTTCCTTCCACAGCAGACACAATGCGCCAGTCTGGCGACGGGAACCGAGTTCCATGCAGAGTATACCCAATTGTCCGAACGGGTGCAAGGAAGGATCGTAGCCATAGGGAAGGGCGCACACTACCCGGCCCAGATGGAGGACGTAGTCCACCCCTACGCCGGAGTAGCAGGGCGCTACGACTCGTCGGTGTGAACGATTTTGCCCGTCCCTCTCTCTTCGTCTGGTAGAGACCCCAGCTTCCTGCTCCCAGCATAACCCAGAATTTTCTTTCACAACAACCGAACACTTGTTCTGCGAATTTGACATCTCCACCAAAGTGGGGTAGACTCCATTGCGAAAGGGACTTTCCGCCGCAGGCGGGAGGTCTTTTTTTGTTTCCTGGCAGTTGGCGGTTGGCTTTTGACTAACGGCTGACAGCCAATCGGCAACAGCGGACAGGAATCAGAAGACAGGTCAGGCTGATTTCTGTTGGCTACCCATCGGAGTCCATCCCATGCAGCATCCTACATCCCGTCCACCTGTCCCCGCCGACGACCTTCCCTGGTCGGAACAGATGCTCATCCGTCTGGACGAGATTGTGGGGCTGTTGGACAGCATCGACCACCGTCTGGTCTGTTGGGAAAAGGGGAATGGAGGTGCCGGGTGTCAGCCTGGTGGGTGTCAATGTGTCGAGTGTCAGAGCGTCGGATGTCACTATACCCAAATCACTGGACACCTGACACCTGATACTCCGACACCTGCCCAAGGCGAGGAGCCGCCCCAGTGATGCCGCCCCTGCGCTCGGACTCGACCTTTCTGGTGATACTGGTCTGCCTGCTCTTCGCCGCCCTGGTAGTGACCAGCGCCGATATACCCGCTGCACCCGCCCTGGCGGCCCTGGACCCTCGTCCCTTGCCTACCTCTACGCCAACGCCAACCCCGGACTGGTGGGCATATGTGAGCACGGCCACGCCGACCCTGCCCGGTCTGCCTGCCTTGCCTGCCCCGAGTCTGGGAAGTGGGGGAAGCGGGGGCACAAGCGACGGCCCAGTGGCCTTCCAGGTCGTCTCTTGTCCCGGCGGGGGAACAAGCATCCAGACCATCACCCGTCACGGCGTCTGGTGGGCGGTGTCCGGTATTGCTTTGGCCGACCCCTTCTGGTACTGGAAAATGGAACTCTCCGCCGACGACGCCAACTGGACTGTCCTCTACCGCAGCGAAGCCCCCAGCAACGGGGGACACCTGATGGACTTCAACACCACGACTGTGCCGCGGGGTAGTTATCGGATGCGACTGGTTGTTGTGAGGAGAGATGGTAATTACGATGAGCCGTGTGTGGTGGCGGTGAGCACGTAGAGGGCAGAAGGCAGGTATCAGCCATCAGCAGTCAGCAGTCAGCGAACAGCGGTCAGAAGACAGAGGACAGAAACAGGTCTGCGACGAAGTAAGCACACCTTGCCGTTATCACAGTGGCCGCTGAAAGTCGTTGTTTCGTCGATGAAACCAAGTCACGCAGGGGAATGATCGCCTGCTGCCGCAACTAACGCCTGAAGGCAATGCTCTGTTATCTGAAGTCTGACCATCTGCCACCTACTTGCCAACCGCCAATAGCCAACTGCTTCTATTACCTGACCGCTGAAATCTGAATGCTGACCGCCGAAAGCTGACCGCCATCTCCAAAGGAGCCTGCTGTGTCCAAAAACCCAATCATCCCCATCCTCCTCGCTATTGCTACCTTCGCTCTCCTGGCCCTCACCCTCTGGCCCCAGGAAGAGCCGACCGCGGTTGTTGTGGTGGCCGCCCGTGACCTGGGCGCAGGCAGCATCCTCACCCCGGCGGACCTGAAGACCGTCGTCCTCCCTGCCGAGCAAGCCCCATCCGACGCCCTGGCCGACCCGTCGCCCCTGGTGGGGGAATCCCTGGCTGTGGTGCGCTACAGCGGCGAACCGGTGACGCCCAAGCACCTGGGACCCGCCGTGGTTCTCGCCCCCGACGAGCGGGGCATCGCCGTGCGGGTGGAGGCGGACACAGGACTGGCCGGTCTCCTGCGTCCCGGCATGGAGGTGGGGGTCATCGCCACACTAGAAACCCTGCCCTCCCCTTCGGACTTCGGAACCGTGTCCGGGCGGGGGCTACCCTTTGCAAAGTCCGTGCTGGAAGGGCTGCGGGTACTCTATGTACCGCCCGATTTCCAGGCCCGTCCCAGCCAGCCGGTGGTCTACAGCAGCGACGGCGGTCAGCCCGTGCCTTCCTCTGTGCTGCCCGTACGCGAGGGGGTTATTGTCCTGGCCGCCAAGACCAGACCGGAGCCAATTCAATACGAGGAGGCAGAGGCCATTCTCATTCGAGAACTCAGCGCAGAAGAGCAGGGGTCAGAGGGTAGCGGGCAGACAGCAGAGGACAGGAGTCAGGTGGGCAGGGGGCAGGG
>JACQGT010000422.1 GCA_016199425.1 Chloroflexota bacterium | reverse complement strand
TGTTGTAGTAGCGCTCCAGGTTGTAGATGCGCTCACCGCACAGAAGCAGATCTTCAGAGGAGTAGGTCAGCCCGGTCACCGCATTGAACTGCTGGGCGTATTCATCCATTCCCTCGGCAAAGGCGGAGAACTTGCACAGGTCTAGGGAGTCGGAGACCGCGTGTACGTCCTGGAAGACTTTGGTCAGTCCGCCTTTGCCCTTCCACTCCAGCGGGTCCACTTTGAGCGAGCCAAAAGGCATGACGCCCAACTCGGCGGCGGGGGTGTAGGCGCGCAGGTGGCAGGCACCCCGGTTGCTGGTGGCGTAGGCGATGCCCATGCCCTTGAGACCGCGGGGATCGTAGGCGGGGATGGCCTGGCCTTTGACGGCCATGGCGATCTCGGCGTGGCCAAAAGTGGCGGCAGAACGGGCAGCGCCGCCGGCCAGTTTGTCACCCACGCCCTCGCGCATGGCGATCTTGCGGGTGGTCTCAGCCATCTGTTCGGCGTCGCCCCAACCCAACTTGCCGTCACCGTTGGTGAAGCCTCTTTCGCTGGCCTCCATATAGACGCTCAAAACATTGCCCAGTTCGATGGGGTCCATGCCGTAATCGTTGCACTGGTTGATAATGAAGGCAACCGATCCTACATTGCTGTTGTCGCAGTTGGCGCCCAAAGACCAGGCCGGCTCGTATTCCAGGCTTTCCATGCGCACTTTGAAGGGGCCTTCTTTAATCTCCACTTCCTTCTTGCAAGCGACCGGACAGGCGTGGCAGGTCGGCTCGGCCACCAGAATGTTTTCCCGCACATATTCGCCGGAGATCAACTCTGCGTTGTCCGCGCCGAATGCGGTCTTCTGGGAATTCTTGGTGGGCAGAGCACCGATGCTCTCGGTGATGTTCATCAGCACATTCGTGCCGTAGAGACTCAGGCCACCCTTCTTGGGTGAAGTGATGTTTTCCTCGGCCATAATGGCGGCCAGGGCGCGGCGGCGGGCTTCCCGGTCGGTGTCCTTATTGGCCGGCTGGGGGCGGTTCTTGCGGTCGCCTTTGATGACAATCGCTTTCAGATTCTTGCTGCCGCCCACTGCGCCCGTACCATTGCGACCCGCGGCCCGATCGTCCACATTGATCCAGCCGGCGAAACGGACCAGATTCTCGCCCGCCTGCCCGATGGCCATGCCGTCGCACTGTTCCCCATGCCGTTCGCGCAGGATTTTGAGAGTCTCGTGGATGCCCTTCCCCCACAGATCGGACGCATCGTGCAGGGTGACCTGGCCGTCTTCCACGTAAGCGTAGGTGGGCTGGGCAGCCTTGCCAGTGAAAACCAGCCCATCGAAGCCCGCCCACTTGAGTTTGGCTGCGGTCCATCCGCCCATGTGGGAATCGGCGACTGTGCCCGTCAGCGGGGATTTGGTGACAACCGCCAAACGACCGCTCATATTGACATCTGTGCCGGTCAACGGCCCATTCATGACACAGAGAATGTTGTCTGGCGACAGAGGGTCTACCTCCGGGCCATTCTCGAAGACGTACTTGACGCCCAGACCCCGGGCACCGATATACTTCTTTGCATCCTCTTCAGCGATGCCCTTGTAATCGACCTGGCCTGCGCTGAGGTTAACCCAGGCAATCCGATTGGTGAAGCCTCCGATCATCATTTCTGCCTCCTGAATTGGTGGTGAAGTCCCACTGCCGGGGGAGCGGCATCCAGATGGACTGTCTGTCTGTGGACATTGCATAACTAGACAGATGCTGATACCATAGCAGAAGATGTGTGTTTGCGCAATCTCGATTTTGCCCAAGTATCCAGATGATTCATTCGCCCCAGCCAATCGGGGCGGACTCACAACCACTACATTCCCCAATCATTTTCTCACCCACTGGAGGCGACTGATGGCACAAAGCTACAACGGCAAGATACTGCACGTAGACCTGACCGAAGGACGCAGTTGGGTCGAAGAACCGGATGAGTTGATCTACCGCAAATATCTGGGTGGCGGTGCGCTCTCCACCTATTTTATGCTGCGCGATATCAAGCCCGGCATCGATCCACTTGGCCCGGACAACAAGCTGATCTTCATGACCAGTGTGATCAACGGCCTGCCCCTTTCCGGGGCCAACCGCTACACAGCCGCCGCCAAGTCGCCCCTGACCGGCGGTTTCGGCGAGGCCGAGGCGGGCGGCTATTGGGGGCCAGAACTCAAGCGTTCTGGCTTTGACGGCATTATCGTCCACGGCGAGGCGGAGAAGCCCGTCTATCTCTACGTACACGACGGCGAATGCGAAATCCGCGATGCCAGCAAGTATTGGGGCCAGTTGGCCGGTGAGGTGCAGGACAGCCTGGAGGCGGATCTGAACGACAAGCGGATCGCCGTCCTTCAGATCGGCCCCGCGGGTGAAAATCAAGTGCTCTACGCCGCCATTGTCAACCAACTGCGCCACTTCCACGGGCGGGCCGGCCTGGGCGCGGTGATGGGCAGCAAGAAGTTGAAGGCTGTCGTTGTGCGTGGGCGGGAACGGATCGCGCCCGACAACCGGGAGGATGCCAACGGCGTCCTGCGCTGGTTCCGGGAACACTACGACCACGAAACCGACGGTATGCACCTGCACGGAACCGCGGGCGGTGTTGAAAACCTGGACGCTGACGGCATCCTGCCCACCAACAACTTCCGCAACGGCTCGTTTGCCCACGCCAAGGCCATTTCCGGCATCACAATGGCCAACACAATTCTCGTCAACCGGGGCACCTGCTTCTCGTGTAATGTGGCCTGCAAGCGAGAAGTGGATGTTCCCGAACGGGGGGTGACGGCCAAGTATGGGGGTATGGAATACGAGATTATCGGCGCGCTGGGTTCCCTGTGCGGTGTGGGGGATCTGGCTGCCGTGGCCGAGGCTTCCCAGTGGGTCAATCGCTACGTGCTGGATGGCATCTCCACAGGCGTCTCTATCGCCTTCGCGATGGAATGCTACGAGAACGGCATCCTGACCGCAGAGGACACGGACGGCATCGACCTGAGGTGGGGCAATGCGGACGCGATGATCGCGATGATCCATAAGATTGGCAAACGGGAAGGGTTGGGCGACATCCTGGCCGACGGCGTAAAACGGGCCGCCGCCAGGATTGGCAAAGGTTCCGAGAAGTTTGCCCTGCACGTCAAAGGCCAGGAATTGCCCATGCACGAACCCCGGGGCAAGACGGGCGTGGGTCTGGCCTATGCCGTCTCACCCACCGGCGCGGATCATATGGAAGCGCCCCACGACCCGGATTTTGAAGGACTCGGTGTGATGGATAACGGACTCAGCGCGGTGGGTCTGATCGAACCGGTAGACCGCCTGGACTTAGGCCCGCGCAAGGTCCATGCCTTCTTCTATGCCCAGACGGTCTGGAGTCTCTACAACAGCGTGGGGATGTGTGACTTCGTGGGTATGCCCATCGGCGCGTTGAAATTGCACGCGCTGGTGGATTATGTGAATGCGGCCACGGGCTGGGATATGACGGCGTGGGATATGATGAAAGTGGGCGAGCGGGCCAACACAATGTCTCGCCTCTATAACCTGCGCGAAGGCTTCAGCGCTGCCGACGACAATCTGCCTCAGCGTATGTTCGAGCCGCTGCAAAATGGCAAGTTGGAGGGGGTCGCCATAGACAAACAGGAGTTCGCTGACGCTCTGCAACTCTATTACCAGATGGCTGGTTGGGGCGATAACGGCGTGCCCAGCAAAGCGAAGCTGGCCGAATTGGACCTGCTATGGGCCGGGAATGGACAACTTCAAACCGCATAGAGAGTGACTTGCGCTCTACGACAAAGGGGGTGGGATCACGCACAATGCGTGGCCCCACCCCCTTTCATTTTCATCCCGATTTGGTAACTACTTAGCCAGGAGAAGAGAGGGACGCAGATTTTCATGATCTGAATTGATTTGCGCTGATGATCCCGTGATTTGGCTAGAAATCTGCGCTGATCTGCGTTTCAATCGATTTGATCTGCGTCCGTTTCTGATTGGCTTAGTAGTTACCCGATTTGGCTGCGGCTGCCATCCGCGCCCGCCAGCGCACCAGCCCCAGCGCGGGGATGACGACAAGCAGCGAGACGATCCCACCCAACCAGTAGGGCAGGGTGGGGCTAAGCCCAAAGAAGAAGCCGCCCAGCGCTGTGCTGAAAATCGTGGAGAGATTGATGGCCGACTGGTAAAGACCCAGCACGCCACCCCGTTCCTGGTCGTCCACCGTTGTCGTCGCTAACGATTGGAGTGGGGGCATCATAATTCCAATGCCGGTGGCAAAGAAGATGGAACCGAAAGGGCCAAGCCAGGGCGAGGTAATCATCGCAAAGATAAAACTGCCCAACGCCCGTAGAATCGTCCCGCCTACCACCAGCCACGTCTCCGGGTAGCGGCGCAGCAGGCGACGCAGCAGCCACGTCTGCGTAAAGAACTGGGACGCACCCACCGCTGTCAGCAGCAGGCCGATGCCGATGTTTGTGGCGTTCTCCGTATAGCTCTGGAAGAGGACCGCCTCGCCGTAGAGGGCAAAGGTCGATTGGAGCATCCCCAGAGAAAATTGACCCACAAAGGCAATCCCCAAAATGGCGAGCAGGGGGCCATTACGCACCACAGCAGCTGGGGTGATGGACCCGCCCCGCCGTTTGCGGGCTTCCATGCGCTGTTCTGGCGTCAGCGTCTCGTCCAGCAGCCGCCAGGTCATCACCACTACGACCAACGCAGCCAGGGCAGCCAGCAGAAAAGGCACGCGGATGCCATAGGCCGCGGAGAGCACACCACCCAGCGCCGGACCGAACATAAATCCCAGCCCAAATACGGCGAAGATGTAGCCCAGGGATTCCGTGCGCTTCTCTTTGGGCGTCACGTCCGTCACATAGGCCTGGGCCACAATGATATTGCCGCCGGTGATGCCGTCCAGGATGCGGGCGGCGAAAAGCCAGGCCGTGCTGGGGGCAAAGGCCAGCATCACAAAACTGAGTACTGTACCAATCTGGCTGATGATCAGAAGCGGGATGCGCCCGTAGCGGTCGGAAAGTTGGCCCAAAAACGGCCCAACGATAAATTGTGCGGCAAAAAACGACGAGACCAGCAACGCGATGGTCTGGGGCGACATCTGAAATTGGCGTTGGGCATAAAGGGGCAAAATAGGCAGAATCAGCGAAGCGCCCAGCATATTGACAAAAACGATGAGGAGGACCGTCAACAGACGGCGATCGATAGCGCCGAGTCTCATGGAATTTCTTTCTGGTTGTCGGTTGCGGGGTTGGGTGTGCCGCGCTTGCTGCGTTGGACCAGGGCAATCTCATAGGATCGTCGCAAGAGTGCGATGGCGGTTTCCAGATCACCCGGCTGGTGCAAATAGCGGCTGATCCAGCCGCTGTCGGGCAGGTGTGGTGGGGGTCAGCAAGTTCTGTGTACCTTCCATTTGGTGTCTCCATCCGGCCATGCGCCAGAACAGATCGAAGATGGGTCGAGCCAGCAGTAACAGACGGCTCATTCGTCAGCGGGGAGGCGTGAACAGAAATGCCAGGAGGATGAGAAGCAGAGGAAAGACGACGGCAGTCAACGCCAGCCAGCCGCTATGAAAGGTCGGTTCCCAGCGTTCGGCCAGCCAACCCGCCCAATCCAGCCGGTGGGCCAGCCGCTGCCACCAGTCAGGGAGACGGATCAGACCGCGGGGCGCTGCTGAATATCTGGTTCTCTGCCGTGTGTTCTTTGCTCGGCTCATTTTCTTCGCATTTCTTCGGTAACTACGCAGGACTAGCGCAGGTTGAGTAGGCTGGTGCTGTTTCCAGCCGTATCGAAACCAAGCGGGCGGGTACCCTCTGGGTGCCGTTCGCTTGGTTTCGACAAGCTCAACCTACCAGATTTCGATACGCCTCGAAGACTCGGCTACCCTTCGACAAGCTCAGGACGGCGCTCACTGGTCTGGTCGGCCTGAGTAGTTACTTTCTTCGTATTTCTTCGTGCCTTCGCGCTCACCGTTCCGGAACCTCTAGTTCCATCCCCACGCCCAGCAAAATGGAGTTGCCCAGCAGCTCCGCGTTGGCCTCGTATAACTCTTCCCAGCGGGTGCCGTCGCCGTAGAGATACCAGGCGATTGTCCAGAGCGTGTCCCCATCTGCCACTGTGTAAGTATCGGGCAATCGCACCACCAGATCGATGGCGTCCACCTCGGCCACCCCTGGCATTTCCCCGGCCAAAGCCATCAACTCCAGCCGGTGGGACGTGAAGGGAACCGCGCCCGCCAGAACCAAGCGCCCGTCTTGCAGGACGGCTTTGATGTCCAAAGCAGCCAGATCGGCC
>JACQGT010000085.1 GCA_016199425.1 Chloroflexota bacterium | reverse complement strand
GGCATGGATTGCAATATCTCAGAAACGATGGGAAGTAGCCTGGGACGCAGAATTAACAGATCTTAATTGATCTGCGCAGATCAATTCAGATCAGTAAAATCTGCGTCCCTCTTTTCAATTTTTCAATTTTGCACGCTGATTGTCACCCGGCAGGGCAGGGGATAGTTGCCAGAGGTGTCCACGACCACCAGGCGCAATGTATAGACACCGTTGGCATAGGCAGGGCTGTTCAATGATCCCAGCAGACCGCCCACCACCTGGCTGTTGCCCCCGTCAAAATAGGCGAAGCCCTGGCTGGCGTCGTTGCCCGGCGCATATTCCAATTTGTAATAGTCGAAACGGTCGTGCTGGGCCGTACCAACCACCGAAACCAGACCGCTCACCAGCGCGCCGTTACCGGGAGAGAGAATACTGGCGCGAGCATCCGGGCACAATGCGGGCGCGACCGCCGGGGCCGGCACAGGCGTTGCCGTGGGCGGCTGTTCAAGCAGAACCGGTGTGCTCTGGGGAGCAGCCGCGGCTGCATCCTGGGGCAGCGCTGTGGGTGTGATGGTTGGCGTTTCCGTTGCCGGCAGAGGCGTATTGGTCGGTGTCGGAAGCAGTACGACAGCTTGGGGTGTAGGCTCCAGCGTGCGCGCCACCAGCGGTTCCACAGCATCCGAAAGGATTGTGCTTACGAAGTAAGTGACACCCATGACGCACAAAATCACAATGGCGCGCACAAAAATATCGTAGAGATCGTTGACTGCCTTGTCCCGTTCCAGAGAAAAAATTGCCTGGCGTCGCTCGGCGCGCACCTGCCAGGTTCGATAGAGTTGGAAAAGCGCCGCTACGCCGCATAGAAAATAGATCCAGGGAGCGGCATCAGCAACGTACTGGATCAAAAATGCCATAAATCTCCATCCACCCCCGCTATCTGTATCCTGCGGGCACTCTTTGAGTCGTCGTCGATTCGCTGCGTCTAGTCTACCGTAGCCCAATCATTCCGCCAAAAAGAAATCAGGTTCCCATGTGCGGGTGGATCCATTCCGGAAATCGACGAGAACAATTCGGGAACTTCCCGATTTGTTCTCGTCGATTCCCGGAATAGGGCTGAGTAGTTGAAAACGGAGTTTGAACTTCTACGCTGTATCGTCTATGATCGGGTGACACACGTAACCAACCATCTCTACGAAAGGCTACCCATGAATTTCGATTTTACATTTCGTTCCCGGCGCAGCAATGTACTGGCCCGCCAGGGAATGGTCGCCACCAGCCAGCCGTTGGCGGCTCAGGCCGGTTTGTCGATGTTACAGGCTGGCGGCAGCGCCGCAGATGCGGCCATTGCCACCGCCGCCATGCTGAACGTCGTCGAACCCATTTCCACAGGCATCGGCGGCGACTGTTTCGCTCTCTATTGGGACGCCAAGACCAAAACCGTCACAGCCCTCAACGGCTCCGGACGGGCCGCGGGTGCTTCTTCCATTGAAGAATTGCGCGGGCTGGGCTACACAAAAATGCCCACCTTCACCGGCCACGCGGTCAGTATCCCCGGCGCTGTGGCAGGCTGGAGCGATCTGTTGGAGCGTCACGGGCGTATGACCCTGGCCGACGTTTTGCAACCGGCCATCCGCACTGCGGAAGAGGGCTATCCGCTGACTGAGTGGATCGCCAACGGCTGGGCCACCCAAGTCGCGAAACTCCTACGCGTCCCCGATTGGCAGAGCGGCGATCTGGACAGCGGCCCGCAACAGCCCAGCGGCCACGAACTGCTCATCGACGGGCGCTCGCCCCGGGCCGGTGAAATGATGCGCATCCCCACTCTGGGGGCGACGATGCGCTCGATTGCTGCCCAGGGCAAAGCCGCCATCTATCAGGGCGATTTTGCCCGCAAGATCAGCGCGCACGTCCAGCGTTATGGAGGGTGGATTACGCCGGAGGATATGGCCGCCCACATCTCCACCTGGGACGAGCCGATTGTGGCCGACATCAATGGCGTGCGTCTCTACGAATGCCCGCCCAACGGCCAGGGGCTGGCCGCCATCATCGCGGCCAACCTGGCCGCTGGCTTCGATCTGGCGGCAATGAGTCCAGCGGACCGGCTGCATACCCTCGTGGAGTGTATGCGTCTGGGCTTTGCCGACGCCCAGCAGTGGGTCTGCGATCCCCGTGTGGTGGAGATTCCCCTGGCCGGGCTGGTCAGCAAAGCCTATGCCGACCGGCGGCGGCCCGCCATCGATCCACGACGGGCGGCCCAGGAAGTGCCCTATGGCTATCCGATGGCCGGTTCGGATACGATCTATCTGACTACCGCGGATGGGGAAGGCAACGCGTGCAGTTTCATCAACAGCCTCTTCCAGGGCACGGGCAGCGGTCTGGTTGTGCCGGGCACGGGTGTCAGTCTGCAAAACCGGGCCGCGCTCTTTGTGCTAGACGCGGAACACCCCAACGCTCTCGCCCCCCACAAGCGACCGTACCAGACGATCATCCCGGCCATGACCACCCAGGACGGCGAACTGCACGCCTCCTTCGGTGTGATGGGCGGCTATATGCAGCCCCAGGGCCATCTGCAAATGGTGGTGAATATGGCCGTGCTGGGCATGAATCCCCAACAGGCGCTGGACGTGCCGCGTTGGGCGCTCTCCGGCCCCCATTCCGGTCTGGGCGCACAGGAGAGCGGCGGTCTGCTGATGATCGAAGATGGGTGGGAGTTTGACGTGATGGCCGACCTGACCCGGCGCGGTCATCGCCTCGCGCCGATCACCGGCTCCGGTCGATCCAGCTTTGGGGGCGGGCAGATTATCCTGCGCAACCCGGAGACGGGCGTGCTGATCGGCGGCAGCGATCCCCGCAAGGATGGGTGCGCGGTGGGGTGGTAGGGGGATTGGCGATTGGCGATTAGGTAGTGGCGTCGAATGGACATCCAGTCGTCAATCGCTAATCGCCAATCGCAGAGCGTTGTCCACGCCAGCGTATTCTGCAAGGATCTCTTGCACTTGCTGACGGAGCCGAGTAATCAGGAGCGCAGACTGAGCTGGGCGCTTGTGGTGCAGGCCATTAGTCTGCTTTTCCATTTCAGCGCACATGCCGAACAGACGTTCCGCGCCCAGCATGCCTGTGGTCGATTTCAGGGAATGCGCCGTGCGATGGATGGTCTCGAAATCAGCTTCGGCCACCGCCCGTTCCAACTTGCTCAAATGGGCAGGCGTGTCGGTGAGGAAGTCGTTGATCAGTTCGCCCAGAAAGCTATTCTCCCCGCCCAGATCATCCCGCAACCGATCCAGCGTAGCCCAATTGATTCGACCCAGAGATGGGGGCTTTTCCATCTCCCGCAGTGCCGATGTGGGGAGATGGGATTGGCGATGGAGTTTCTTCCGCCCACCCAACGCTTTGACGGCGCTCCCATTGCCGCCATTGATGTGGGGAGAATGGCCGTTCCCGTTGGATCGCCGCACTCCGTCGAATGGGTCCTGGGGTTGGGCAGATGCACCTGGCGTGTCCTCCTCGTGTACCTGTCCCGGCAAAACCCGGCAGTTCTGCAAAGCCGCCACCAGTTCATCCACCTTAAATGGTTTGCTCAAATAGGCATCCATGCCAGCCTCCAGACAGTGCTCGCGGTCTCCTTGCATAGCATTGGCGGTCATCGCAATAATGTAAGGCTGTCGGTTGGCGGGCAGTTCCTGGCGCAGGTGACTAGTGGCCTCTAGCCCGTCCATCTCCGGCAT
>JACQGT010000451.1 GCA_016199425.1 Chloroflexota bacterium | reverse complement strand
GGGTTCTGCCTTGATTGTTGCCAGCGAGAACAATGCCGATGGCTCTCCGGAGCGCACCGACGAAGCGTCCGCTTTGCCCCCCGCCCGTATGACCTATCTTTTTCTGATCCGGCACGGGGAAAACGAATGGGTGGAGACGGGCAAACTGGCTGGACGCACGCCCGGTGTCCATCTCAACGAAAAGGGCCACCAGCAGTCGGTTGCCCTGGCCGAGCGGCTGGTGAATCAACCCATCACGGCTATCTACTCCAGTCCGTTGGTGCGCTGCGTGGAGACGGCGAAACCTCTGGCCCAACGGCTCGGCCTGCCGATTTGTGAAGAACCGGGTCTGCTGGAGGTGGATTACGGCGAATGGCGGGGCGCGCAACTCAAAGAGCTTTCCCAAAAGCCCGAGTGGCAATTGGTGCAGATCTACCCCAGCGGCTTTCGCTTTCCCGGCGGCGAAACACTGCGCGAAGTGCAGAGCCGGGTCGTCGCCACGCTGGAACGGATTCGCACCGAGCATGCAGGCGAAGCCATCGCTCTCTTTGCCCACGGCGACATTTGGCGCACCACCCTGGCCTGGTATTTGGGTGCGCCGCTGGACCTCTTCCAGCGCATTGTGATCAACACAGCATCGGTCACTCTGCTCGGCTTTCACCACTTTGGGCCGCGCATTCTGGCGGTAAACGACACAGGCGAGATTTCCCAGGTGCGTTGGGAAGCGGGTAAAGAGAAAGATAGTAGCATCGAGGCGAAGAATGGGTCCACACTTCACATACGACTTTGAATCTGTCACCCACATTGTGGCCGATGCGCTCGGTCAACCGGGCCAGCGCATCTTTTTCCTGCAGGCGCGCCAGGGGCGGCGGGTGGCCAGCCTGATTATGGAAAAGCAGCAGGTGGCCGCGCTGGCTTCGGCGATCCTCCAATTGCTGGATGAGTTGCAGCAGCAGCACCCGGAATTGGAACCGGCGGAAGCGCCTAAACAGTTGCCCCGGCTGGTTGAACCGATTGATCCCGCCTTTCGTGTCGGCCAATTGGGATTGGGCTACGACGAAGATCAGGATTTGATGGTTTTGGTGGCCCAGGCATTGCCAGCCGCTGAACAAGACGAAGATGACGAAGAAGGCGCTGTGCTCACCGTGGACGATCTGCCCCGCGCCCGCTTCTTTGCCACCCGGCACCAGATGCGGGCGTTGAGCGAAAAAGCCTTGCGTGCCGTGGAATCTGGCCGCCCTGAGTGCCCCCTGTGTGGCCGCCCAATCGATGCCGCTGGTCACTTCTGCCCGCGCACCAACGGCCACGCCTATCCTCTGGCCTTCTAACAGACTCCAAATGGCAAAGAAACCTCGCAAGCAGGCGCATTCCAAAGCCCCTGGCAGCGACAACTCCCACGATGCGGTAGAGCGGTGCGCGTTGAGCGAAGAGCGGGTGTTGGCGCTGTTGCGCGCCGGGCAGATGGAGGAGCGGGGATTGTTGCCCTATAGCTCCAACTACTCCTTTCTGGTCACACTGCGGGACGATGAGATAGAATTGCCGGGTGTCTATAAACCCCGGCGGGGCGAAAACCCCCTGTGGGATTTCCCCACGGGGACTCTCTGTCGGCGGGAGACCGCAGCCTACGAGATCAGCGCGGCCCTGGGCTGGAATCTGGTGCCGCCCACCGTCCTGCGCGAGGGAACCCGGGGGCTGGGCAGTGTTCAGTTCTTCATCGAATGCGATCCCGACGTTCACTATTTTTCCATGCAGGAAGATGCCCGCTACGCACTGGCCTTGCGCCAATTGTCGCTCTTTGACTATCTGGTGAACAACGCTGACCGCAAGGCAGGCCACTGTCTCTTTGGCGCGGACCAGCGCATGTGGGCGATTGATCACGGCATCTGCTTCCACAGCGAGTACAAACTGCGTACTGTCATCTGGGAGTACAGCGGCCAACCGATCACCGGCGATCTTCGGGCAGACCTGACCGCCTTGCAAGACGCATTGACCGCAGCGGACAGCCCCCTCAACGCTGCTCTGGACGATCTGCTCAACCGCCCGGAACGTTCCGCCCTGTGTACCCGCCTCGATCGGCTGCTGGCCGTGGGCCGCCATCCCACGCCGCCGTCCCACCAGCGCAACTATCCCTGGCCCCCTATTTAGATATTGGGTATTGGATATTGGGTAGCGTGTCACGCCTGCCCAATATCCAATACCCAATATCCAATATCCAATATCTAAAGGAGTAACGGGAGTGAAAGCTGTCGTCATGGCCGGGGGAGAGGGGTCACGTTTGCGACCGCTGACGCTTAGGCGTCCCAAACCGATGGTGCCGATTGTCAACAAACCGGTTCTGGGCCATATCCTCGATCTGCTCAAACATCACGGCATCGAAGATGTGGTGATTACGCTGCAATATCTGCCCACAGCTATCCAGGACTATTTTGGGGATGGCAGCAGTCTGGGGATGCGTCTGAGCTACGTCGTCGAGGAGTCGCCCCTGGGCACAGCCGGCGGTGTGAAGAACGCAGCTCGCCAGTTGGACGACACTTTTCTGGTGATCAGCGGCGACGCCTTGACCGACTTCGACCTGCGGGCGATGCTGGACTTCCACAACAACGCCCACGCCCTGGCTACTCTTGCCCTCTACTCAGTTAAAGACCCCCAACAATACGGCGTGCTGATCACAGACGAGCAGGGACGCATCACCCAATTTCTGGAAAAGCCCGACTGGAGCAACGTCATCTCCGACACAGTGAACACGGGCATTTACGTGCTGGAGCCAGAGATTTTCGATTCCATCCCCGATGGGCAAGCCTACGATTTTTCCACACAGCTATTCCCCCAACTTCTGGCCGCAAAGAAGCCGCTGTTCGGCTACGTGGCCGAGGGCTACTGGTGCGATATCGGCGACATCAACGAATATCTGCGCGCCAACTCGGATATGCTCTCTGGTCTGGTGCGCACCTTTCAGCCTTTGGGAACCAGGCAATGGGGTGGGATTCTGGCCGGGGAGAATGTGGAGATCGCACCGGACGCCCAGGTTTACGGGCCGGTCTATCTGGGCAATTCCGTGAAGATCAAAGGCGGCGTCTCCATTCACGGGCCGACGGTCATCCGGGATTATACAGTCATCGACAACCACAGCCGGGTGGAACGGAGCGTCATGTGGCGCAACACATACGTGGGCGAGGCGTGCGAACTGCGGGGGGTAATTGTGGGCCGCCAGTGCAGCATCAAAAGCGGCGCAGTGGCCTACGAAGGCTCGGTCATCGGGGATAGCTGCGTGCTGGGGGAAAATTGTGTCATCCACGCGGATGTAAAGCTCTGGCCGAACAAAGAGATCGAGCCGGGGGCCACCGTGCGCCAGAGTATCATTTGGGGCAGCCAGGGCCGCCGC
>JACQGT010000450.1 GCA_016199425.1 Chloroflexota bacterium | reverse complement strand
GATTGGTAATCCGCCCGCCCCGCGCCGGACGGAATGCCATTCCGTCCTACAGATCACCCATGCCGGATGACAAAGCGTAGGGCGGATTGGTAATCCGCCACCAGGTCGCGATAGAAGGCCACAGCAAAAGCCGTTCCCACGCCGGAGCGTGGGAACGAGTGGGGGATGTGGAAATGTGGGATGCGATCTTCGCTAGGGCTTCAGCAACGTCGAGGTTACGTCTGCGCCCTCCAGGACGGGCGCGTCTTCGTACAGGAAGCAGCGCGCAACCCGGGATTCATCCGTGCGGTAGAGGGGGGGCTGGCTGGTCCAACATTTGTCCATCACTTGCGGGCAGCGGTCGGCGAACTTGCAGCCAGAGGAGGCGCGGGACTCGTCCAGGGAAAGCATCGTTTCGCCCTCTTCATCCCGTTCCCAATTGCGCACGGCGCGCATCTGGGGGATCGATTCCACCAGGAGTTGGGTGTAGGGGTGCTTGGGCTTGCGAATCACCTCTTCCACCGCGCCCGCCTCCACCACAGCCCCCCGGTACATAATCAGAATGCTTTCGCAACTCTGGTAGGCAGTCGTCAGGTCGTGGGTGACGTAGAGGATGGAGATGTCGAAGTCCCGGTTCAGGGAACGCAGGCTCTCCAGAATGGTGGCGCGCAGGGAGGCGTCCACCATCGAAACCGGCTCATCGGCCAGGATGACCTTCGGGCGCAGGAGCAGAGCCCGGGCCACCATCATCCGCTGGCGTTGGCCGCCGCTCAACTGGTGGGGAAAGCGGCCCAATACCTCGTCGGCGCGCATACCGACAGTTTCCAGCGCCTCGACGATCAGTTGCCGTGTCTCTGTGGCCGAGCTGGCCAGTTTGAACTTGGCAATGGCCACGTAGAGCAGGTGATCGGCTTTGTAAAAGGGGTTGTAGACGCCGAAGGGGTCCTGATAGATGGGCTGCACGTCGCGCAGAAATTGCTTGCGCCCCTGCTTGGAGAGCGTCGCAAGATCGCTGCCGTTGTAGAGCACCTGGCCTGTGCTGGGCCGGGCCACCCCCAGGAGCAGGCGGGAGAGCGTCGTCTTGCCGCTGCCGCTTTCGCCGGCCACGGCAATCATTGTAGGGTTGTCCGACGGGATGGAGAAAGTGACATCCTCCACGGCAACGGTGCGATTGCTGCTGAACAGACCGCCACCGAAAATTTTTGAGACATTACGCAGCTCTAGAATCGGGGTCACGCGCCAACCTCCCCTGCGGGTGCTGTCGTGCTGGTTTCGGAGAAGAGGTGACACGCCACATAACGCCCGTCCCGTGTGGGTTCGAGCGCGGGAATGATCTGAGAGCAGTGGGGCATCGCCACAGGACAACGGGGTGCAAAGAAGCAGCCAGGCGGCAGATCGATGAGACGGGGCGGCATACCGGGGATGCTGACCAGGCGGTCAGCTTTCGCATCCAGGCTGGGCACGCTCTGCAGCAGCAGGTCCGAGTAGGGATGCAACGGCTCCTGCACAATGCGCTCGACCGGGGAAAACTCGACCAGCTTGCCGGCGTACATCACACCCACTTTGTCCGCAAACTGGGCAACCAGACCCATATCGTGGCCGACGAGAATCACCGATGCGCCGGTCTCCTTTTGCAGACGGCCCAGGGTTGTCATCACCTGGCGCTGCACCACCACATCCAGGGCGCTGGTTGGCTCGTCGGCGATGATCAGCTAGGGTTGCAGCGCGCTGGCGGTCGCCATACCCACCCGCTGCTTCATCCCGCCGCTCAATTCGTGGGGAAACATGCGCGCTACATTGGCTTTTAGCCCCACGTGTTCCAGCAGGGAATGGATGCGCTTGCGAAAGGTTGTTTTGGTCTCTTCATAGCCGTGATCCACCAGCCCGTCGATAATCTGATCCTTGATGCGCATCACCGGATTAAGCGCGTTCATGGCCGCCTGCGTGACAAGCGCCACGTCCTGCAAGCGGGCCAGACGCATCTTCTCTTCATCAAGTTTGAGCAGGTCCCGACCGGCCAGGATGATTTCGCCCTGGACAATGCGGGCCGGCGGCTTGAGCAGGCGCATAATCGCCAGGGCCAGTGTCGTCTTGCCGCAGCCGGATTCGCCCACCAGAGCCACCCGTTCGCCCTCGTACAATGTCAAATTGACACCGCTCACCGCTTTGACCGCGCCGTCCGCGGTCTCGTAGTGTACGTGCAAATCTTTGATTTCGAGCAGGGGTTCAGCGTTGCTCGATTGATATCGGTTGCTCTGTGACTGCTGTGCCATTAGACGCTCTTTCTCAGGCGCGGATTGGCCCATTCGTCCAGACCCTGGGAGATGAGGAAAAGGCCAACAAAGAGGAGGACAATCACGACGATAGGGGGCGTCCACCACCACCACCAACCGTTGATCAGCGATGCGTACCAGATGTTCCAGTAGATGGTCATGCCCAGCGTATTGGCCTCAAAGGGGCCTAACCCGATGGCTTCCAGTCCGAGGGAGGCGAGAACGGCGCCGGAGATGGAGGTGATGTAGACGGCCACGATGAAAGGCATGAGATTGGGGATCATCTCACGGATGATGATCTCCGGGCCGCTCAGCCCGCTGAAACGGGCCATCTCCACGTAGGGCTGTTGTCGAATCACAAGCACCTGGGCGCGCAATACACGGGTGGGGCCAAGCCAGGCCAGCGCGGCCACAATCAGCGCCATCTCCGTCACCGACATATCACCGGGAACCGAAATGGCGATGATGACCAACACAAGCAGAGCCGGAACTGTACGCAAGATGTCCACGGCGGAGCGGGTGATGGTATCAAATACGCCGCCGTAGTAGCCGCTGAAAAAGGCGAGAATCGTGCCAATCAGCACGCCGATTGTGCCAGCCGTTACACCAATGCGGATGGTCTGGGGCGTGCCTTCTGTCATCACAGCCAGAATATCTTTGCCCAGACGATCGGTTCCCAACCAATGTTCAGCAGACGGTGGCTGGCTAGGCCGATAGGCCAGAGGTTGGGCATCTTCCGGGCTGGTGACAATCGATCCAACCACGACAAAGAGCACGATAAGCAACAACAGAAGACAACCAGCGATCAGCGGGCGGTTGCGTCGAAAATAGAGAAGGGTATCCCGCAGCCGGTTGGCCGGCACAGGCGGCGCTTCGAGTACAGGCGTCGATTGGATTGCCATAGGAAAGTTCGCCTTATAAAGAACTCATTTGGGCTTCAATACTGTAGGGGCGCTTGCTTGCTGCGCCCGTTTCGGGGTCTGGCGCGCTATTCAGTCCGATAATGGATACGCGGGTCCAGCAAAGGGTAGATCAGATCGATGACGAGCATTGTAAAAGCCACAGAGAGAATGACCAGAAAGACGATGCCCTGAATCACAAACCAGTCAAAGCCACGCACGGCTTGCAGCAGCACAGAGCCAACGCCGGGATAGCTAAAGACGATCTCGACCAGAATCGCGCCGGAAATCGTCGTGCCCAGCGAGAGGGCCAAGCCGGTGATCTGGGGCAAAATCGCGTTGCGCATGGCATAGCGGTAAAAGATGCGTGAGTCCTTCAAGCCTTTGGCTTCGGCCTGTAACATATAGTCCTCGCCCTGCACAGTCACCATCATCGAGCGCATACCCAATGCCCAGAAGCCGACCTGGGCCAGCACAATGGAAAAGGCGGGCAGAATCGAGTGGTACAAAATATCGACTGCAAAACTCCAGCTCACTTCCGGAATCCGCTGGGTGCTATAGCCACCGAAGAGCGGAAAGATAGGCCACTGGAAGGCAAAGATGTAGAGCAGGATAATGGCCATCAGATAAAAAGGCACAGCCGAAAAAGTAAAAAAGGCAGGGAAGATGGTACGCACCCAAAGGGGCGCTTTGCCCCAGGCCAGCAGCGCGCCCACAATCGTGCCGATGGTAAAACTGATCAGCGTAGCCGTCAACAGCAGGCCCACCGTCCAGGGGATTGCCCGTGCCAGAACGGAAATCACCGTGGAAGGATAGTTCGAGATGGAAACGCCGAAGTCGAAGCGCGCCATATTGCCCAGATAGTTCAGGTATTGCCGCCACAAGGGTTGATCCAGGCCAAATTTGGCGTTATAGGTTTCGATCAGGCCAGCCACTTCCTCGCTGGATACGTTGACGCCCTGGCTTTGCAGTAGTATCAGCTTCTGGCGGATGGGATCCTGGCCGGACATACGCGGGAAGAAAAAGTTGATGGTTGCCGCCAGAAACGCAATGAGGACAAACTGAAAGATTCGTTTCAACAAATAATCGAGAGTCATAATTCGGCAACCGTTCTGGAAGGTGATGCGGCTTTGGATGCACAGGAAAGACCTGCCAGGTTTTCAACAACCTGGCAGGTCCGATTCCATCACTCAGCCGTTACGGAGCATTTGTGGCCTTTAGCTGCATCATTGTATACGGGAAGCCCGTATGCATGTGAATACCGTTCATATACGGATCGCTGTCCGTAGACGGCCAGTTGGTCCAGTAGTGCCCGTTGTTGCCGGTCCGGTTGTAGAACTGGGCCAGATTGACATCGGGCAGGTCGCGCAGCCAGATGTCCATGGCCGCGTGTTCCAGTTCCCGTACTTTCGCTTCGTCGGCTGTCACAGCCAGCTCGTCCACAATGGCGTCGAACTCCGGATTGGAGTACTGGAACCAGTTGCCCGGATCGCCCGTGGTGTAGAGGCGCAACGTGCGGTAGATGTTGCCAGACATCGCGCCGTTGTGACCAAAGAGGCCACAGGTGTAGTCACCCGACGACAGAATGGCACCCACATTGGGCGGTAGGGCAAAGGTGGTCTCAATACCGCCCTTTTTGAGCATCTCGATAAGCACTGGTCCCAGGTCCGAGAAGTGGGGTAGGCTCTGGATGTCACATTTGATGCGATCGCCATCGGCATTGGCCCAATAGCCTTCGCTGTCTTTGGTGTAGCCAGCCGCGGTCAGGCGGGCGTCACCATCCGCAGGATCAAACAGGTCCGGCTGATATTCGGCTTCCAGATCGGCCAGGTTGTCGATGGAAGCCTGCAGACCCTTAAAGGGCGGGAAGGGCCAAACCGATTTTTGACCGTTGCCAGCAAAGGCGAAGTCGATCAGTTTGTCCCGGTCGATGTAGCGGTTGATGGCCCAGCGCACCTCTGGCTTGCTGAAGTGCTTGTCTTTATTGCTCAGGTGCAGCGCGGTCGGCCACCAGGAAACCATCCCATAGGGACCTTCGCGACCGGTCCAGGTGGTGGCGTCCGGGTTCTCCTGCAGGATTTTCTCGATCAGATCGACGCGCAGATCGTGGGTCTGGTCGATCTCATTGCGAATCAACGCAGTGGCCTGGGCCTGTTGATCGGCAATGATGATTTGGGTGAAACGTTCGACTTCTGGCAACTGGGCGAAACCCGTGCGGCAGGCCCACCAATCGTCACAGCTTTTCACCCGATCGATGATGCGGCGTGTGTCGTCGGCAAAGGAGTAGCGCCAGGGGCTGGTGGTCACTGGCCCTGCGCCGTCGTTGAAGGCGGTATACTCGGCCCAATTTTGGTCTTTCCAGATGTGTTCGGGGACGATGAATGTAGCCGAATCGCCTTTGGCTACGATAATCTCATCGTGGAAACGGGGAGCCGGAGAATTGAATGTGATCTTGACCGTCAGATCATCGACAACCGTAGCCTCTTTGACGAAAGTCTGATAGATGCCGCCCAGACGAACCTCATTGCCCAGGTCGCGCAGGGTGTTGAGGGTGTAGACCACATCCCCGGCGGTAAACTTCTCACCGTCGCTCCAGGTCACGCCATCGCGCAGGTGGTAGACCAGTTCGGTGGCATCCGCATTGTACTCCCAGCTTGTCGCCAGCCAGGGATACTGGATGCCGTCGAGCATATCGGCAAAAACGAGGGGTTCGTGGAAGAGCGACACGCCATTCTGATGGGTTCCGCCCAGGTTATAGGGACTCCACATATCTGGAGCGGAATAGTTTGGGCCAAAGTCCGCCACAATCATCGTGCGGTTGCGGGGTACTTCCCCGTCTGCCGTGGCCGGGGCGGGCTGTTCGGCCGCAGCGGGCGCAGCCGCGGGTTGTGCCGCGGTAGCTGGTTCCTGCGCGGCCGGCGCAGGTGACGGTGCGGCGGCGCAGGCGCTGATGAGAAGCGCGCCAAACGCCAGACAAGCCAATACTACTCTAAGCCTGTTCATACTGCCTTTCCTCCGTGGGGTAGATGGAAATGGTTCCGATGGGTGGGAATGAAGAAGTAGATTTGGTTGTGGTGACGGCTGTGGATTGTTGATTTTTGCAGCGCCCTTGCGCCCTCCTGTGCCACAGCGGTGCATGTAACTCCGGTATCATATGGCGGACTTATTGAAATGTCAAATGCTGTTTTTCCAGTCACTTTTGCACATCCATTCGTTCTCCGATGCCGTACGTAGGCATACAAATCGGGTATGTTACACGAAATGTAACACCTGTGGTACACATCTGGCCCTGGCAATGCATGGGAAAAGTGGGATGCTGTGGGCAGCGTTTCGACAGCGGCCACCGGCCCCAACCAAAGGAGAACTTCCATGCAGAGCCAACAGAAATCCCTTCGTGTTTATGTATTGCTTCTGATTGTTGCGACTCTTTTCAGCGGATGCGCAGCCCCCATGGCGGCTGTTCCCGCTGCCCAAGAATCCGCTGGTGCAGCGCCTGCCGCGGCAGGTGGCGAAGCAGCGGCGTCCTCACCTGCGGAAGCACCCGCCGCCGCAGCCCCCGCCGCCGAGAGCGCCCGCCCGGCCAGGGAACCAGCCGCGGCTGCCCCAGCAGCGCCTTCTTCTCACCGCAGCCCCACGCCCGTGCCCTACAGCAGGGAGCAGCGCCCCGCCGAGCCGGTGACCGCAGGTGTGGTGGACGACAACGAACAGTGGAACGACTATCTGGACTATCGCGCCCGTCACGACTATCTGTGGGTAAATGAGCGGGATATCACTGAGCGCATCACAATTCAGGTATGGGACGAAGCCAGCGAGCCGGTGCATGACGCCACGGTGGAAATCTACGGCGATCAGCAGCAGGTGATCTTCACCGGGCGCACGGACGCAGGCGGGCGGCTTTTCTTTCACCCCCGGGCGCTGGATGGTAATCCGCGGGTACAAACGTACTTCGTCACCGCCAGCAAAGGCTATGTGGCCCAGCGCCAGCAGTTCTCCCGCCAGGAGAGCCGCTGGACCATCACTCTCATCGACCCGCCCGCGGCGGAGCGCACCCAACTGGACCTGCTCTTTCTCATCGACGCCACGGGTTCGATGAGCGATGAGATCGATAAACTGAAGAATTCCATGGCCGCCATCGCTTCCCAGATCGACAGCCTGCCCGAACGACCTTCCGTGCGTTACAGTCTGGTAGCCTACCGGGACCGGGGCGACGCTTTTGTGGTGAAGGCGGAAGCGTTTACCAGCCATCTGAGCCGCTTCCAGACTCAGCTCTCCCGCTTGCAGGCGGAAGGCGGCGGCGACTATCCTGAGTCCCTGAACGAGGCCCTGCACATAGCCCTGCACAACTCCGACTGGACTCGCGAAGACGCGGTGCGCCTGGTGCTGCTGGTGGCCGACGCCCCGCCCCATCTGGACTATCAGGAGCGCTACGCCTACGATACGGATATGCTGGAAGCGGTGGCAATGGGTGTCAAAATTTTCCCGGTGGGGGCCAGCGGTCTGGACGAGCAGGGCGAGTATATCTTCCGGCAGATGGCCCAATTTACTGGCGGCAAGTTCGTCTTCTTGACCTACGAAGAAGGCGGCGATGCCAGCAGCGGCCCCGGCACAGAGACCACCCACGACGTGGACAACTATTCGGTGGACACCCTGGACCGGCTGGTGGTGCGTCTGGTGCGGGAGGAGCTGGCGAAGTTGCCCCAGGGGAATCGGCAGTAGGAGATTGGGGATTGGGGTGCGTGAGGAGTGAAACGTGAGATCGCCGTCTGATCTCACGTTTCACGTTTCTTCTTCCCCTCCTTTTTCAGTTCCAGCAGAGAATGGAAGTTTCTGTTTTCTAAATACTGAAACTTGACAACCAACCCAGACTGATCCTATAATTAATGCAATCGGTTGCATATCCCTTTTTCCGATAGGCAATCGATGATACCTATGACCGTCGGTCTTCCCACCAGGTGTCTCCCCCACACACTTGCAGACCGGAGGTTTCCTCTCAATGGGCATAGCCCAGAATTTGTTGTAGTGAACAGGTCTTTTGTTGTGTCTACCATCCGAGATGTGGCCGCGCAAGCCGACGTACACCCCAGCACTGTCAGCCGGGTCTTTTCGGGCAACGCGCAGATCAGCGAAGCCACCCGCCAGCGGGTGATGGTGGCGGCGCGGGCGCTCAACTTTCAGCCCAACGCCATCGCTCGTTCGCTCAGCGTGCGCCGCACCAAAACCATCGGCGTCATTGTGCCCCACGTCTTTGATGGGTACTTTGCCGACAGCTTTTTCCCCCAACTGATGGCGGGTTTGCTGGAAGTATCCTACGCGCGGGGCTACCGGCTGCTGGTGGGCGGCTGCAATGGCTATCAGGACGAACACGTGCAGGCATTGGACATTCTGGCAACCCGTCAGGCCGACGGCATTGTCGTCACCAGCAGCCGCCTGGATGTGGATACAGTGGGCGAATTGCAGCGTCATAATACATCCCTCGTTCTCATCGGCCATCCGCCGGCCCAGCACGCTGACGTGGCCTGGGTGGACGCTGACAACCGTACAGCCACCCGGCACATCATCGAATACCTGGCGGGCCTGGGCCACCGGCGCATTGCCTATGTGGGCGGCGACCCGGACAGCAGTGTTGTCAAAGAGCGGCTGGAAGGCTACCACAACGGGATGGCAGCGGCCAATCTGGCCGTGACCGAGGAGTGGATCGACTACGGCTACTTCGCCGAAGACGGGGGCTATCAGGCCGTGGAACGCACCCGGCGGGACGAATCGAATGCGCCCACTGCCTACTACGCGGCCAACGATCTGATGGCAATCGGCATTTTGCGCGGGTTGCGGGAACGGGGCATCGACGTGCCCGGACAAGTCTCGCTGGTGGGAACAAACGATTCCCCCGAAGCCGCCCACCTGACGCCACCCCTCACCAGCCTGCGCGTTCCCTACCGGGCCATCGCGGCGGCCGCGGCCAATCGGCTCATTGACGCCATCGAAGCGGGCCGTCAACCTGATGGGCAGGAGTTGCTGGAGTCGTGTTTGATTGAACGAGAGTCTGTAGAGAGGAAGGTATGAGTTAGGAGTTCCGAGTTAGGATACATACAGATTGCTTTCCGTGGAAGAAGGGAGTGATGGTACCTTACATTTTGCCCTTTCTACTGCTTTGACACTGGCGTCCATTTTGGCGTATAATGGACTTTAGTACCTCCTACCGCATTCAATAAGCCGAGTTCCCCCCCGTTCTCCAGGCTTTGCGAATATAAATAATATATGGCAACAAATCCATAGCATTCTATCCTGTAACACCTTGTCCACCATCGATTCAACAAAGGAGAAACCCCATGCAAAGACTTAAATTGTTAAGTCTATTGGTCGTGTTGCTGTTGCTCTTTGCCGCTTGTGGCGGCGGCGACGCGCCAGCCGAACCGACAGCAGAGCCAGCAGCGGCCCCTGCCGCAGAAGCACCCAAAGCAGAAGCACCGGCCGCACCTGTTGCCGCACCGAGCGCCTATACCGAAGCGCCGGCCCTGGCCGAGATGGTGGCCGCTGGCACGCTGCCGCCGGTGGACGAGCGCCTGCCTGCCCAACCGGTGGTCACGACACCCCTGGAGTCGGTCGGCCAGTACGGTGGCACCTTGCACAGCGCGTCCTGGTGGCCGGAAGTTGGCAATGTGCAACTCTACTTCGCCGTCGAAGCGCCCATCAAGTGGAATACCGACCTGACCGGCTATGAACCGGCTTTGGTGGAATCCTACGAATGGTCCGAAGATGGCATGACCTTCACGATGCACATGCGCGAAGGGCTGAAATGGTCGGATGGCGAGCCGTATACCAGCGCGGATTGGAAGTTCTACTGGGAAGACCTGGCTAACGCCCCTGAGCAGAAGCTCTACAGTGTCCCCGCCTATCTGCGTAATGCTGATGGCACACCCATCACAATGGAATTCCCCGACGATTACACCGTTGTCTGGAAGTCCACGGATCGCCCGCTCTATATCGACCCCTACTTCATGGCCCAGGGCTTCTGGGAATTTGCCAAGGGTATGATGAAGCCGGCCCACCATCTGAAGGCCTTTCACCCCGCCTATACTCCAGGCATGACGTGGGAAGATATGGAAAAGGCTGACAAATGGTGGCAGACGCCGGGGTATCCCTGCCTCTTCGCCTGGTGTCTCACCACCCTGTCAGCCGACGGCCAGAATTACACCTTTGGCCGCAACCCCTATTACTGGCGTGTGGACACGGCGGGCAACCAACTGCCCTACATTGACAATATCGCCGTGGAAATTGTCAGCGATGAGCAGACCCGTATCCTTAACTGTTCCCAGGGCAAGTACGATACTGCTTTCCGCATCTGTGGCAGCCCGAATGAGATTCCATTCCTGTTGGACAATGCTGACAAGAGTGGCTATCACCTGCTTGAGAACTACCTGAATGGCGCAGGTGCCTGGCCCGGCTATATGGTCAATCAGGATTATGTAGCAGGCGGCAAGAACTACGCGGATGATACCCCCGAACAGGCCGCCGAAATTCGCGAGATTCTGCGCAGCGACAAATTCCGTCAAGCGCTTTCGATTGGTTTTGATCGCCAGCGTGTGATCGACGTCGTTTGGGGCGGTATTGGCGATGTCAAGAACACCACCATCAGCCCCCAGTCGTGGCACTTTACGGGCGATGAAGGCAAAGCGGCGTATGACGCATGGGCTTCGTCCTTTGTAAATCAGGATGTAGATGCGGCCAATGCAATGTTGGATGAATTGGGCATGGCAAAGGGTGCCGATGGCTTCCGCGCGTTGCCCAGTGGCACACCTTTCGAGTTGGTGATCGATGTCACCAACTGGGGTGGCAGTTTGAAGGTACAGGTCGATTCTGCCACCGAGATGCAAAAGCAGTGGGGCGAAAATCTGGGCATCAACGTCCGCATCAACAACATCGACGGGCAACCGGACGTTGATACTCGTACCAACGAAGGTTACTATATGCTGCGTGGCGCTCACATTTCGGAAATCGACATCTTGACCTATCCGGACTGGATGTTCCCGATTGTGAATCGCTACTTCATGCCGTTGGAAGGTCGCTGGTTTGCCAAGGGTGGCAGCACCTGTACGGAAGCAGCCAGCGAAGGCAATGCCTATCCCTGTGGCATCGAGCCCGAAGAAAGCAGCTCCGCCAAGATGCTGCAAGACCTCTACGTCAAGGCGCGCAACACCGCCACGGTTGAGGAACGTCATGCCGTTGTGCGCCAGGCAGTTGATGTCTTTGTCGAGCATGGACCCTTTGTCATCGGCGTTGCCGGCGATCAGGCAATGCCAATCGTTGTCAAGGATTACATGCGCAACATCCTCGACTTCGGTGTTGTCGGTCCCTGGGCGCCGGCTACTCCCGGCAACCAGATTGTAGCGCAGTGGTGGATGGATCAGTAGGCTGTAGGAATCGTCAAGAAATAACATCTCTTGTAGAGAGACGATGTATCGTCTCTCTACATCAACAGAAGGGGAAGTGATTTCTTGACGACGCCTTAGCAGGACGGTAAGTCGGTAGGACGGTGGGACAGTAGATCAGTTTCAATAGGCTGTCCCACCGTCTCACTGGGCCATTGCTTGGATACGGAGGGTAATATGCTTAACTATATTGTTCGTCGATTAGTTTATGCGGTGATTCTGCTTGTCCTCATCTCCTTTGTTAGCTTCGTGATTATCAACCTCCCTCCGGGTGACTTCCTGACGCAGAAAATCGAACAATTACGCGCGCGGGGCGACCGCAGCGCCGAGAGCAGAGTTGAAGATTATCGGGTGCGCTATGGCCTGGATAAGCCCTTTATGACGCGCTACGCCACTTGGGTGGTCAATTTTGCCCAGGGCGACTTTGGTGAATCCTTTGAGTACGAGCGTCCGGTAAAAGAGCTGCTTGGCGAGCGCGTAACCTTTACGATTGTGCTGGCGTTGGCAACGCTCATCGTCGTGTGGGCGCTGGCCATCCCGTTGGGGGTCTATTCGGCGGTGAAGCAATACTCGTTGGGTGATCAGATCATCACATCGATCAGTTTCATCGGCATCGGTATGCCTGGTTTTTTGTTGGCGCTTCTGATTTTATACTACGCAGTTACGGTACTCAACATCGAGGCGACCGGGCTATTCTCGCAGCAATATGTGGAGGCGCCGTGGAGTTGGGGGCGCGTCATCGATCTGCTCAACCATCTGTGGATTCCAGCGATCATCAGCGCCATAACGGGCATTGGCGGTCTTACCCGTATTATGCGTGGCAATTTGCTCGATACGCTGGGCCAGCCCTTTGTCGAAGCCGCACGCGCGCGTGGGCTGGCGAATAGAGCGGTGATCTGGAAGCACGCTGTGCGCATTGCCATCAACCCGCTGATCGTCATCCTCGGTTCAGAGGCGCTTCCTGGCATCCTGGGCGGCGGTGGATTGGTATCCATTGTGCTGAACTTGCCGACCATTACCCCTTTGTTTGTCGATTCCTTGAAAAAGCTGGATATGTATATGGCTGGCACCTGCATCGTTTTGTTCTCGCTGTTGCTCTTGGTGGGCAATTTACTTTCGGACCTGGCCCTGGCCTGGGTCGACCCGCGCATTCGGTTGGAGTAATAGAGGAGGACCCATGGCTGTTGCAGAACAAACTTTAGCGTCCGCTCCTGTTCGACGCAAACAGGCGAGCCAGAGTTATCTGAGTCTGGTTTGGTGGAAATTCAGAAAAAACCGCACTGCCGTCTTCGGTGGGGTTCTTCTGCTTGTCCTACATATCGCTATGGTCGGTGTGCCAGAGTTTGTTTCACCCTATCTGCTAGAGCGCACTTCTGATTATGTAGAGGCCAAACCGCAGCGTATTCGCTTTTTCGATCAGGAAGGCAATTTTCATTTGCGCCCCTTTGTCTATGGCCTGGAGAAAAAGATCGATCTGGCCAAGCGCACCCGCGTCTATGTGGATGATCCCATACGCATCTACCCACTCGGCTTCTTTGTGGCAGGTGAGCCGTATCAGTTGTTTGGTCTTATCCCGCTGAAGACACATTTGTATGGAACACTTTCCGACGATCCGGCAGCTTCTGTCTTTATTATGGGGACGGATGCGCTGGGGCGTGACTGGTTTACCCGCATCCTCTATGGCGGGCGACTTTCTTTGATGATCGGTCTGATCGGCCAATTGATGACCATTGCCTTTGGTACAATTTTGGGCGCCATGTCGGGCTATTATGGTGGCTGGGTCGATCAACTCATCCAACGCGCCACAGAACTTTTGGGCGCCATTCCAGATATTCCCCTCTTTATGGCTCTGGCGGCCGCTATCCCCAGTTTTTGGTCGCCCATTAGCGTCTATTTCATGCTGACCCTCATCCTTTCGTTTGTGCGCTGGGGTGGATTGGCGCGCCAGGTGCGCGGTCTCATCCTTTCCCTGCGCGAACGTGAATATGCCCTGGCAGCCAAAAGTGCGGGTGGTTCAGACAGCCGCATCATGTTCCGTCACCTGCTGCCCGGCACTATGAGCCATGTGATCGTCATCGCCACGCTGGCCATTCCAGGCATGATTTTATCAGAGACAGCGTTGAGTTGGCTGGGGCTTGGGCTGCGTCCACCCCTTACCAGTTGGGGAGTACTCCTGCAAGACGCGGCGACGGTACGCGCCATCCACACCACACCGTGGGAATTGTGGACAGTGCCGTTTATCCTCCTGACGATTCTGGCTTACAACATGTTGGGGGATGGTTTACGCGACGCCCTCGATCCCTATAGTGGCCGATAGTAAGAGAGTGGGACAGTAAAAGAGTAAAACAGTAAGACAGTGACTCGCTGCTACTGACTTACTGACCCACTGATTTAGTTGTCTCAGGAGTTACTTCATGTCTGAACCGTTGATTGAGATAAAAGACTTGCGTGTGGAGTTCAATGTACGCGAGGGCATTGTAAAGGCGGTGGATGGATTTAACCTGACCATCAATCGCGGCGAAACTGTCGGTGTGATCGGTGAAAGCGGCTGCGGCAAATCGGTGACCGCCCGCGCCATTCTGAACATGGTTCCCAAGCCGGGCAAAGTCACCAGCGGTGAAATTTTATATTATCGCCGCTCGAAAGAGAATCCAAGCGATGGACAGAGCAGAACGACAGATGTGCTCGACCTCACCAAACTTGATCCAGATGGCGAGACCATTCGTCAGGTTCGTGGCGGCGAGATTGGCATGATTTTTCAGGAGCCAATGAGTTCGCTGACGCCCGTCTACAGCGTCGGGACGCTGATTAACGAGGCGGTGAGCCTGCACCGCCTAAGCCCTGTGAAAAGGGTTGGCGCTCAGATTACCGAGACGATTCAAACGCACCGGCGTGTAACAAAAGCCGAAGGACGCCAGATTGCCATCGAGATGTTGCGCAAAGTGGGCATCCCCAAGCCGAATGAGCGGGTGGATAGTTACCCGCACCAGTTGAGCGGCGGTCAGCGCCAGCGTGTGATGATTGCCATTGCCCTCTCCTGCGAGCCGGTCATGCTGATTGCTGACGAGCCGACGACTGCGCTGGACGTCTCCATTGAAGCGCAGATTCTCGATATTATGCGCGAATTGCAAGAGAGTTCCGACATGGCGATCCTCTTTATTACCCACAATCTGGGTGTGGTCGCCAACATGGCCCACGAAATTGTGGTTATGTATATGGGGAAGGCAGTGGAACGGGCCAAAGTGCAGGATTTGTTTTACCAACCACAGCATCCGTACACCCGATCCTTGCTCCAGTCGATCCCCAAGTTGGGCCAGAAGAAGAGCGGGGAGCGGCTGGCATCCATTGCCGGATCGGTGCCCGATCCATTCCATCTGCCCCCCGGTTGTGTCTTCCATCCCCGTTGTCCGGCCTTTATGCCAGGCAGGTGCGACACGATCACACCGCAGTGGACACAGGTGGGCGATGATCATTGGGCCAGTTGTCTGCTCTACGAGGAGGCGGGAAAATGAGTGTGACCAACCAAACACAATCCCAGGCTCAGCCCCCAACCAAGAATGATACTATCCTGTTGGATGTCAAGGGTTTGAAGAAGTATTTCCCCATTCAGAAAGGCTTTCTGCGGCGCACTGTTGGCTATGTCAAAGCGGTGGACGATATAAGTTTTTTTGTGCGTGAGGGCGAGACTCTGGGCGTAGTGGGTGAAAGCGGCTGCGGCAAGAGTACGGCAGGACGCAGCATCATCCGCCTGTACGAGCCAACGGCTGGGCAAGTCAGCTTCAAAAGTCAGGTACTGGGGAGCAATGGCCAGACGAAAACCGTGAATCTGTTGGACCTCAACGCCCAGGAGATGAAGTCCGTTCGCCAGGAAATCTCCATGATCTTCCAGGACCCCGTCAACTCGCTCAACCCGCGTATGAGCGTTTCGGATATTATCGCCGAGCCGATGATTATTCACGGCATGAAGATGGGGCAAGACACAGAAGATATTATCGTCAGTCTGCTCGAGCGGGTTGGGCTGCGCTCGGATCATTTGCGCCGCTACCCCCACGAATTCTCTGGTGGTCAGCGTCAGCGCATTGGCATTGCACGCGCACTCTCGCTCAACCCGAGCCTGGTCATCTGTGACGAACCGGTGTCGGCGCTGGATGTTTCGATTCAGGCACAGACGCTCAACCTTTTGCAGGATTTGCAGAAAGATTTCAATCTTGCCTACATTTTTGTAGCCCACGATATGAGTGTGGTAGAACACATCTCGGATCGGGTGGCGGTGATGTATGTGGGAAAAATTGTAGAGATGGCAGAAACCGATGCCCTCTTCACCAACCCTCTGCACCCCTACACCGAAGCCTTGCTCTCCTCTGTGCCCAAGCCGGATCCGCTGTATAAGCCACATCGCATTATGATGCAAGGCGAAGTAGCCGATCCTTCCAACCCACCCAGTGGCTGCTATTTTCATCCCCGCTGTCGCTATGCCCAGGACCTGTGCAAAGAAAAGTCCCCCGAATTTCGCCAAATCAAGCACGATCACTGGACCGCCTGTCACTTTGCCGGGGAACTGAAGCTCGAAGGCATCTAAGACTTACAGAGTGGCAAGTTGCAGGCGTCGCCCTGAGCTGGTAGGTTGAGCCTGTCGAAACCCTGTCGAAGGGTGGCAGGTTGTGGTGCAGTCTGTTGGGTTCTTCCGGGGGAGGATTGGAGGGGATTCCACAGTAGCTTGTGCCGGAAGAACCCAACCTACCAAAACGTAGGGGCGCTGCTTGCCCTACCCCTCGTGCCCCAAATAGTGGGTCAGAGTCGCCACCAGACCGCACAAATCCATAGCCTCCACGCCTAAGTCGCGCAGGACGTCCCGCTGGTCCATGGGACTCCGGGGTGGCTTGGTGGGCAGTCCCCCGGCAATGGCGTGCCAGCGCTCCAACACCCCTTGCAGGGTGATCTTCTCCTCCCGCAGAAAATCGAGCATCTCCCGCCGCGCCCAGGCCATGACCTGCTGCCAGGCAATGGTGAGTGTCTCCCCCTGCGCACCGGCCACAAATTCGGCGCAGAATTTGCCGTGGAGACGCCAGGCCAGGGCAGAGACGTGGCTGCCGTCGTCCAGGCGGCGCGTCGGTCCCAGATAGTTGAGCCGGTTGAGCACCATTTGCACCGCGGCCAGGGCCAAATCCGCGCTGCCGCCGTCCCTGCCCCCAAAGTCAAAACCGTCCGCGCTGTGATGGCGCAGGGGCGGGACGTTCGCCGCCACCAGCCGCTTTCCGTCAACCGTCAGCCGCCGGGCCACAATCCCCTCTGTGACCGGCTGGGCCAGCACAAGAAAAGCCAACTCACCTGCCGCAATCGTCGCAATATCCACTGGCATACCCTCTCAATGCGTTGAACCACAAAGGCACAAAGAAGAGAAGAAAAGACTGTTGTTCTTCTTTGTGTCTTTGTGGTTGGAAAGTTTGCTTATGCTCGACACAGCCATGCAGTGACGTTCTTCACCTTGCCACCCAATCACCTTGTCGCCTTGTCAGGTTTTCTTCCTCCCCCGCCAATCCACCTCGATCCCCTGCGCCCCTAGCCGGTCGGCCACTTCGCCGATGTGCATCATCAGGTGGCGCAGGGAATAGAATTGCAGCTCCAATTTGCCAAAGGGCAGCCAGTGAAAACCGGACTCTGCGTCCAGGTCGAGTTCGGCCGTGCGGCGATCCACTTCTGCCCGGCAGAGGACCAGATAGCCCAGCAGATCGTCTTTGCTATACGGCTCACCGGTTGTAGGCATCCGATTGGCCTCGTCCCGGTGTTTGGCCCAGGGAACGAAATCCGCCAGGGTGGGTTGCAAGTAGAGATGGACGTAAAAGAGCGCGTGATAGGCGATCTGCCACGCCTGGTTGCGCGGCGCGGTATCGTACCAGACCGTATCCGGGCAGCGCTGGATCGTCTGTTCCAGCATATCCAGCGCTGCGTGAAATTGGGAATTGATGACGTCGGTAATTTGCATTGTTGGCTCCTTTTGTAAAGTGAACAGTGAGTCAGTAGGACAGTAAGACAGTGACCGCCCCACTGACCCACTGTCCTACGTAACCCATCCACAGATCCAGTGCGCTGGCAAACCGTAAGACAGTGACCGCCCCACTGACCCACTGACCCACTGTCCTACTGTTCGGCCACCTGTTCCGGCGTGCCCAGAATGGCGTCGCGGTTGTAGGGCGAGGCGGCGGCGATGCGCCGGGCTTCGGCTTCCGTCTCCGCCACGACGACGGCCTCGGCGGACCAGCTTTTGCCGATGCTGTCGTAATCCCGGCCCACCGCGTCGCAGTGACCGCGCAGGGATGTAAGGGCAAGGGATTGGGCGTGGGGGTGTAGATCGGTCAAACTGGTGTTCATCGCTTCCTCAGTGGCGGATGGGTGGATAGTCTCCCCAGCATACCCACAAACCCATCAATTGACAAGATCACATCATCGATTATCTCTGTGCGTGGTATAATCCCGCCATGCAAATTATCCTTCTGCTTGTGATTCTTGCAGCCGCAACCATCCTCTACATCACCCGCTGGCTGGCGACGGAGATTACCGCGGCGTTGACGATTGTGGCGCTGGTATTTACCGGTATTCTCTCCACAGGAGAGGGGCTGTCCGGTTTTGCCAGCACGGCCACCCTGACGGTGGGCGCAATGTTTGTGCTGAGCGGCGGCTTGATGCGCACGGGCGCGCTAGAAATGGTGACGATCGCGTTGGCTCGTTTTTCCGGCGGCAGCACAACCCGTCTCCTGCTCTTGTTGGGGATCGTCATCCCTCTGGCCAGCGCGTTTATGAATAACACGCCGGTGGTGGTGATGATGCTTCCGGTGATCCTCTCCCTCAGCCGGCGTTTTAATATACGCCCATCCAAACTGCTGATCCCGGTCAGCTATTTCGCCATCGTGGGCGGCACATTCACGCTGATCGGGACCAGCACCAATATCCTCGTCGACGATCTCTATCGCAGGGCGGGCGGCCCTGGGTTTGGACTCTTCGCCTTCACGCCGCTCGGTATCCCCTATTGGCTTGTGAGCGTCGCCTATATCGTGGCATTGAGCCAGAAACTTTTGCCCGATCGGGCATCGCTGGCTGCATTGGGCAGCAATCGG
>JACQGT010000449.1 GCA_016199425.1 Chloroflexota bacterium | reverse complement strand
ACGGTGCGCGCCGCAAATTGGCGCTGCAGAAAGCGATGGCTACGGTCGTTTTTGGCGACGTCGATCAGCCCGGAGGTCTATTTGTCCAGGCGGTGGACGATTCCGGGGCGCCTTTCCCCGCCCACGCCTGCGATATCCGGGCAGTGGTGCAGGATAGCGTTGACCAGTGTCCCGCCGCTGTGTCCCGGCGCGGGATGGACCACCAGACCGGCGGGTTTGTCCACCACCAGCAGATCGTCGTTTTCGTAGACAATCGACAGGGGAATCTCTTCGGCCTGGAGTTTCGTCTCCGCGGGCGCGGGGATGTGGACAGTGACGCGCTGGCCCGCCTCGACTTTCAGGCTGGCTCTGGCCGCTTGCCCATCCACCAGCACAAGCCCGTCGGCAATCCAGCGCTGGATCGCGCTGCGGCTGTATTGGGGAAGTTGCGTAGCCAGCCAGCGATCCAGCCGTTCGTTCGGGGCCGGTTTGGGAATGTCGAAAAGAAGTGGAATAGGAATTTCAGGCTTCTGCGGATTCAACTGGACCACCTGCCACCTGCTCGGCTTTCTCCCGCCGTGCCGCCTGTATATCCTGCCACAAAATCACAATCGCCAGACCGATGACCCCACCCACCACCGCGCTGTCGGCCACATTCCAGTTGGGGATGGTATAGACGCCGGGGATGCCGGTCACAATAAAGTCGGTGACAAAGCCCTGCTCCAGCCGGTCGATGACGTTGCCAATGGCCCCGCCCATCTCCAGCCCCAGGAGCAGACGCACAAAACGTTCGTTGCGGGGCAGGTGTTGAGCCGCATAGTAGAGAATGCCAATCGAGACGGCGAAGGCAACAATTGAAAAGAAGACGCGCCCGCCCTGAAAGATGCCAAAGGCCGCGCCGTAGTTGTTCACGTGCTGGAAGCTCAGATAGCCTTCCAACGCGGGAATCGGTGTTGTGGAACTGTAAAGGGGCATACCATCCCGCACCAACTCCTTTGTCCAGCGGTCCAGTGCGATCACCACCCCGGCCGTTGCCAGCACAATCCACAGACGTTGGAACAGGCTGCCAACACGTAGCTTCTCCGCCATTCCTCTGCTCCTCGTAGCAATTTTTATAGTTGTTCAGCTAATCATTCGTAGGGGCGCTTGCTTGCTGCGCCCGGTTTAGGCCACGGGCGCAGCAAGCAAACGCCCCTACGCCCCACAAATCTTTCTGGCTATTGTAACGCACCTGACCGGAAATGGTGAATTGCAACAGATGTGCTATACTGTTTCGGTTGTCAGTCGCCAGTGATGGACCGCTGATGACTGCCTTCTGATCACTGCTACTTCCCGAAGGAGACGGAGATGGCCCGCGAAATTACAATTGCTCTGGTGCAGATGGCCCCAGCCCTGGCAAACCCGGAAGAAAATCTGCGTAAGATGGGCGATTTTGTCGAGCGTATTTGCAGCGAACAGCCCACGGATCTGATTGTCTTCCCGGAGCTTGCCTACACAGGCACGGAGTTGGGGTTGCGCGCCACGGACGTGGCCGAGCGAGTTCCCGGCCACGCCACTAACTACCTGGCAAAACGGGCCAACGATTATAACGTTCATATCGTCTTTGGGCTGGTAATCAAAGAAAAGGTGGAGAGTATCCTCTACAACGGCGTGGCCTGTTTGGGGCCGGAAGGGGATATTTTATCGACCTATCGCAAAGTACATCTGCTGGGCGAAGAGCGCCAGGTCTACCGGGGCGGCTTCCGTTTCTTCAATGTGGATGCCGAATGGGGCCGCTTCGGGCTGATGGTCGGCTCTGACCTGATCTTCCCCGAATCCGCCCGCAGCCTGACGTTGGAAGGCGCGGAACTGGTGGTGCTGAGCGCCAACTGGGAGATGAACCACCAGGAGCAGTGGCGCGCCCACATCATCAGCCGGGCCGCGGAGAATGCCTGTTTTGTGGCCGCGGCCAACCGGGTGGGCCAGGAGCCGACAATGCACTTTGCCGGGGACAGTATGCTGGTGGGGCCGTCGGGCGAGGTCTACACTGTATTGGAAGACCCGATTGAAGGCTATGCCGTGGCGACTGTGGACCTGGAGCGGGTGCGGGAAGTGCGGGAAGAACGCCAGATTATTCAGTTCCGCGAACCTACCGCCTACCGCTCCGTCGTCAAGAAGTATTAGGCCCATGACCAAAGCGACACAGGCAGCGCGGGTTGTCTTTCAGCCGTTGACCAGCGGCGGTTGGCAAAACCACCGGGAGATGACCGATTACCGGGCCGAGTGGTTGAGCAGCCTGCTGGTGGAGCGGGCCAACTGGCGGGCGAATGCCTTCCCCCGCTCCTTTGGGAGCGTACAGATCGCTGGGCCAGATTTTGTCTGGTTTCGCTTCTGGCTGCCGGAGGAGGACCAGGTGGTGGAGAAGTATTTTGACCCATCCGGTCGTTCTGTGGGTATGTACGTGCCTGTGACCGAGGAGTTGGAGCGGCGTGGCGATCTCTGGCGCACGGTCGAACTGGTGTTGGCGCTTTGGATTCAGCCCAATGGCCGGGTTTCGGTATTGCGGGAAGATGACTTCGACGAGGCTGTGGCCCAGGAGATTCTGAGCCCCGTGGCCGTCGAGCGGGCCGAGCGCCGCATCCGGGAGCTGACCACCGCTATCGCCCAGGAACAGTTTCCGCCGCCCCTCGTGCGTAACTTCGAGCTAAACCCGGCCCCTGTGGGTGTGTAATTAAAGCAGTCAGACAGATGCGCCGCTCTCTCTGGGGTGGATTTCAACCGCGAGTTCTGCGCGATAGAAGCAAGCGTTGAATTCCATAAAGAAGTTGACTTGTCCAAGTATGAGGGGAACGTTCTCAGCCTTTGACCAGGCAAAGGCCAATCGAACCGGTGGAAAAGAACCAACCGTAGCAGAAACAAGCAGAAGACGCGCTTCGAATTGTGCTAAATTTCCCGTTAAGCTCAACGCTGTAGTTTGTCGTTCCCAGACTGCCCCAAGTTCAATCCCTGTCTGATACGGCAAGACGTTCACCATTGCACCGATATCCAACAAACCAGATACGGCAATCGGTTGTCCTTGATAGTGCAGGGTGAGCGGCAAGAATGGCCGAAAGCTCGCCTCACCGAAAGCAGTATCGCCTGAGATAAACGGGTAGCGTTCACTATTCAGCATATTTTGTTTCCGGTGTTTCTGCCAGGGCATTGAGCATTATAGAAGCTGCACCAAACGCATCGTAGGGCGACCAGATCGGATACGCTAGACCCGCTTGAATCAGATCGCCTTCCTCCTGCACCAGCTCGGATACCAAAAACTGAATCACAAATAGCTTTTCGGTACGTTTCAATTCGTGTAAGCGGGGAAATAGTTCAACCAGTTCTGTAGACATTTTGTCTCTCGTCATTCAATTTTCAAGAAATTACGCGTCTGCAAGTCATTATACCAAATCTGCGTCCTGTTCTTGATAAATGACTCTACTGAAAAAACCGGAAGCATCCTTCGTCGCCGATCTCTAATCGCCAATCGCCAATCCCTATGATCGCAATCCTCGACTACGGCGTGGGCAATCTGCGCAGCGTCTATCACTCCTTCGAAGTCGTCGCCGGGCCGCTGGGCATTCAGGTGGACATCGTAGACCACCCCACCGACTTCACCCGCTGGCAGGCGATTGTCCTGCCCGGGCAGGGCGCGTTTGGCGACAGCGCGCACAACCTGCGCCGCCAGGGCTTTGTAGAACCCCTGCTGGAAAGCGTGGACGCAGGTCTGCCTCTGCTGGGCATCTGCGTGGGGATGCAGCTTCTCTTCGACGAGAGCGAAGAGATGGGCCAGCACGAGGGGCTGCATCTGATCCCCGGACGGGTGCGCCGTTTTCCCGCTGCTATGCCCGACCCCTCCCGCCCCGGCCACCTGCTGCGAGTGCCCCAGATCGGTTGGAATCAGCTCCACCGCCGGCGGGAGGATCCACTGCTCGACGGCGTGCGCGACGGGAGCTACGCTTATTTTGCCCACAGCTACTACTGCGACGCGGCTGACCCATTGGCTGTGCTGGCCTTCACCGACTACGGCATCGACTACCCGTCGATTGTCCGCTACCGCAACGCCTGGGGCATCCAGCCCCACCCGGAAAAGAGCCACACCGTCGGCCTGGGCATTCTGGGCAACTTTATGAAAATGATAATGGAGGGAGCGGCGACTGGCGATTAGCGAGCGGCGATTGAGGATTGTCATCCCCGATGCCTGGCCGCCAGTCACCAGTCACCAGTCGCTAATCGCTAATCGCTAATCGCCGTTCGCCAGTCGCCGTTATGCTTTACCTCATCACCCACGCCCACACTTTGCAGAAGCGGAATACTGACGCCGCCGTCTGGGACCTGTCCGCTGCCGGCTATCAGCAGGCCGAAGCGCTGGCGCGTCTCTCCCTTTGGGATGGCGTGGATCGGGTGGTGGTGAGCAGCGAGCCGAAGACCCGGCTGACGGTTGCGCCGGTGCTGGCCGCGCACCGGCTGCCGCTGACCGTCGATCCCCGCTTTGACGAATTGCGTCGGGGCAGCGGCTGGGTGGGCGATTACGCCGGACGGGTGGCCGCAGTCTTTGCCGAACCTGACCGCTCCGTCGGCGGCGGGGAGACAGCCGCCGACGCCCTGGCCCGCTTTGTGGAAGGCATTGACGCTCTACGCGACGCTTTCCCACACGAGACGATCGCGCTGGTGGGTCACGGGCTGACATTCAGCCTCTACCGGGCGCATCTGCTGGGACAGAAACAGGTCGATTTTACCGACTGGCAACGACTTTCTTTTTGCGCGGTGGCGGAAGTGGAATGGCCGGAGCAGCGACTGGTCAGAGATTTTCAACCAGTGCCAGGCGGGCCACAAATTGAAAGAGGAGGATAGTCGTTGTCCAATCTTTCCCTTGAATTCCTCGGCACCGCCGGAGCCATCCGCACACCCCGCCCTGGCTGTGATTGCGTACTCTGCCGCCAGGCCCGGCGTGGCGGCATCCCCTGGGAGCGGACGGGGCCGAGTCTCTTTGTGTACGGGCCGAACGTCCTCATCGACACCCCGGAGGAGAGCGCATTACAGGTCAACCGGGCGGGCATCGGTCCCATCGCCGCCGGTTTCTACAGCCATTGGCATCCCGACCACACCGCGGGCAGGCGTATGTGGGAGACCCGTAACTGGGACTTTCGCGCCTGGCCGCCCAACCACCTCTGCACCCCCATCTATCTGCCGCCAAACGTCGTGCGGGATTTCGGTGTCTTTCTGGGGCTGAAGGAGAACTTCGACTACTTGCAGGAGAAGGGGATCGTAGACGTGCGGCTGATGGATGGCCCGGTCACTCTGGGCGGCTGGCGCATCACTGCCCACCCTCTGGCCGAGGAGTACGTTTACGCTTTCCTCTTCGCCGAGGAAGATGGCCCGCGCCGGGTGCTGATCGCGATGGACGAACTCTACGGCTGGTCGCCGCCCCCGGAGTTTGTGGGCGTGGATATAGCCGTGCTGCCCACAGGCATCTTCGAGTTCAACCCCTTCAGCGGCGAACGGCGCATGGCCGCCAATCATCCGGTGTTGGAACGGGAGGCCACCTGGCGGCAAACCGTAGAAATGGTGGAGAAACTGCAGGCCAAGCGAGTCATCTTTGCCCACATCGAGGAACCGGACGGCAATTCGCCCGACGATCTGGTGCGTCTGGCCGACGAACTGCGCCGCAGTCGTGGATGGAATGTTACCTTCGCCTATGATACACTGGTGGTAGAGTTATGAGTTATGAGTCAGGCGTCACGATGACGTAACCCATAACTCATAACCCATAACCCATAACCCACCCTTTCGATGAGCAGACGCGTATGATTATTTACCCCGCAATTGATATGCGCCGCGGCCGCTGTGTGCGTCTGCGCCAGGGCGACCCCAACGCCGAGACGGTCTACGGCGAAGACCCCGCGGCGATGGCCCGCCACTGGGAAAGTCAGGGTGCGCAGTGGTTGCATGTGGTCAATCTTGACGGCACGCTCCATTACGAGTCGTCTGCGCTGACGACAGATGGCTCACCCTCTGCCGTCGTTTCCCGTCTGGATTCGCCAGATGCTGGCCTGCCCGCAGCCGGACTACCCATCAATTTGCGCTGTCTGCAACGCATCCGCAAGGCGGTCTCCATCCCCATCCAGTTTGGCGGGGGGATGCGCAGCCTGGACGACATCCGTCTGGCCCTGCGCCTGGGCGCAGACCGGGTGGTGATCGGCACAGCCGCGGTCAAGAATCCCGATCTGGTGCGGGAAGCCATTGAGCGCTGGGGGCCGGAGCGCGTCGTCGTGGGTATCGACGCCCGGGACGGCAAAGTGGCGACCCACGGCTGGCAGGAGACCAGCGAACTGGACGTCATCGAACTGGGCCACCGCATGGCCGCGCTGGGTGTGCGCCGGGTGGTCTTTACGGACATCAACCGGGACGGGCTGCTGGGCGGGGTGAATGTGGAAAGCACTGCCCAACTGGGCGATATGACCGATCTGCTGGTCATCGCCAGCGGCGGGGTGGCGAACATCGACGACATCCGGGCGCTCAAACGCCACGAACATTTCAATATCGAAGGGGTCATCAGCGGCCAGGCCATCTACACAGGCAGCCTGGACCTGGCCGAAGCCATTGCCGTGGGCAACGAACTCCTGCGCCGCACCAGCGCAGGTCTGCTCCCCTATCGTCGCACAGACGAAGGCGTGCGGGTGTTGCTGCTCTGGAACGCCTTTTTTGAGCAGTGGCAGTTTCCCCGGGGTGGCAAGGAAGACGGCGAGAGCGAGCTGGCCTGCGCCCAGCGGGAATTCAGCGAGGAGACGGGGTTGCCTATCCTGCGCGTCCACGCGGATTTTCGCACTACTCTGCGCTACGTGACCCGCATCCGTCGCCACGACATCGAGCGCACAATCATCTACTATCTGGCCGAAGCCGGGCCGGGCGCTGCTGTCCTGGGCCACGACGACCACAGCGAATACCGCTGGGTTTCCCTGGACGAGGCCCGCCATCTGCTCATGGACACTTCGCCCGAACAGCTACCCGCCCTGGATGCAGCAGAGGCATACTTCAGGGTGGGGAAGGTAGCCACAGGTGAGGGTCTGGTGGGCGGCAGAAAAGATGATGAGATGATGGGATGATGACTGACGGATCGTCCCCCCCATCATCTCATCATCTCATCATCCTTTGGAGTTTTTATGTTAGCCAAACGAATTATCCCCTGCCTGGACGTAAAAGACGGGCGGGTGGTGAAGGGCGTCAATTTTGTCGATCTGGTGGATGCCGGGGACCCGGTGGAGCAGGCCCGCGTCTATGACCGGGAGGGCGCAGACGAACTGGTCTTTCTCGACATCACCGCCACCCACGAGGCCCGTGACATTGTGGCCGAGATGGTGCGCAAAGTGGCCGATGCAGTCTTCATCCCCTTTACCGTCGGCGGCGGCATCCGCTCTGTGGAAGATATGCGGGCCATTCTCCTGGCCGGCGCGGACAAAGTGAGCGTCAACAGCGCGGCGGTGAAGAACCCGGAGATTATCAGCGAAGGCGCGCAGCGTTTCGGCAGCCAGTGTATCGTCGTGGCAATGGACGCCCGCCGTCGTCAGGGCGACGAACTGGCCGCCCGCGGCCCCGGCTGGGATATTTTCGTCAACGGCGGGCGTATCAACACCGGGCTAGATGCGGTGGAGTGGGCCAAAAAGGCCGAGCGTCTGGGCGCGGGGGAGATTCTGCTTACGTCCATGGACGGCGACGGCACGCTGGAAGGCTACGACGTGGAACTGACACGGGCTATCTCCGACGCGGTGAGCATCCCGGTCATTGCCAGCGGCGGCGCGGGCAATGCCCAGGACTTCGCCGCCGCGGTCACCGATGGGGGCGCGGCCGCCGCCCTGGCCGCCAGCCTCTTCCACTTCCGCCAACTGAGTGTGATGGATGTAAAGCGACATCTACAGGTCACGGGCGTGCCTGTGCGGATACCGGAAGGGATTGGAGATTAGCGATTGGCGATTGGGATGGCGTCTTCAACCCAATCTCTAATCTCCCAATCTCTTCCCCATCAATTCATTGGGGGTTACGCGTGGTCGATCCCACCGCACTACCGAATCTCAAATTTGACTCCTCCGGCCTTATCCCGGCGATTGTGCAGGATGTTTCCACCCGCCAGGTGCTGATGCTGGGCTGGATGAACGCCGGGAGTCTGCGCCGCACGCTGGAAACGGGCGAGACGGTCTTTTGGAGTCGCAGCCGCCAAGAACTCTGGCACAAAGGCGCGACCAGCGGCAATACCCAGCGGGTGGTGGAATTGCGCGCCGACTGCGACGGTGATACACTCCTTGTTCTGGTGCAGCCGGCTGGCCCGGCCTGCCACACCGGGGAAGTGAGCTGCTTCTTTCGGATAGTCAATGGGGATGGGATGATGAGATGATGAGATAATGCGACGCAGCCATCATCCCATTATCTCATCATCCCACTTTTCCTTCATCTACACCAACCGAACCCTTATGTCTACTCCAATCCTCAACCACCTCGTCGCCACCATCGCCGAGCGCAAGGCCAACCCCACGCCGGAATCCTACACAGCGTCGCTCTTTGCCGCGGGCATCGGGAAGATCGCCCAGAAGGTGGGGGAGGAAGGCGTGGAGGTGGTCGTCGCCAGCCTCAGCCAGAGCGACGAACGGCTCGTCTCCGAAATGGCGGACCTGCTCTACCACAGCCTCGTCCTCCTCGCCGTGCGCGACGTAGCCTGGGCGGATGTGGAGGCGGAGCTGGCCCGGCGTTTTCGATAGGTTGGATGAGATTGGAGATTAGGGATTGGAGATTAGGCGGTTCGCTCATGCCAATCCCTGCCTTGAAAATAAGAACACGGATTCACACGGACGGGACAGATTCACACGGATAGTATCTGCGCCCTCTGCGAAATCTGCGTTCCCGTTTTATTCTTATCCTCTGCCCAGCTTGCCCAGCACATACTTCGTGGCCCCACCGGCCAACTTCCCCAACGCTGCCGGGGCGAAGAGACCGATCAGCGCCTCCACCGCGGCTGGAACCAGTCCAGCCAATTCCCCCACCAGATCGGCTACCTTTTCGTCGTTAGCATTTTCGCCCTTCGCCGTCTCGGTTTTGAGTTCCTCCACTTTGGCCTGTGCCTGTTGGCGCGTCTCCGGCGGCGCGGCCCGGACCGCCGCTTCCAGGGGCGCGAAGTGTTGGGTCAAATCGCCCGCCGCCTGGTTGACCGTGCCCACCGTCCAGCCCGGCTGGTAAAAACCGCCGCTGACATTCACTCTGTCCCGCCCCACAAAGTCACCGCCGCCGCTGACGTTTACATCGCCTTTGACGACAGCACCTCCGCTGGTGTTGATGCTATCACCGATTTGCCCCACATTCCCTGCGATCACCGGCCCTGTCACGTTGCCAGTGATGTTCTGCTGGTTGCCGTACACCGTCTGCCCCTGCTGGACGATGGCCCGGTTGTACGCGCCCGGCTCCGGCTCGATCTTTACACTCTCCACCGGGAAGGGCAGCCCTTTGGCCTGGGTTTCCCCGCCCGCGTAGAAAGCCACGACGAAATTGTCCGCTCCTTTGAAGTTGAGAATCGGATGCTGTTTCTTCCCAGTGCGCTCCGGCACTTTGCCGCCAGTATAGATGGCCAGGTCCGCCACGCGCACTTTGCCATCCGGCTGGGACGCGCCGTCTCCGCAGAGAGCTTCCAGCAGGGCCAGAGTGAAGGCACTGCATGGCTTGCCCGCGTAGGAGAGTTCCTCGGCGCGGGAGGAGGCGATCAGCGCCCGTCCTTTGCCCTGGGCCAGCACCGCCACATCTGCCGCGGGCAGGGGCGCTTTGGCGAGAGTGTCCCCAACCGCTTTCGTCGGGTCCAATCCGCCCGCGTGACAGCAGTCCAGGAGCAAAAGGAACTTCTGGGCAGGGATAGCCTGCAATTTCCGGGCAAACTCCTCACCGCTGATGGCAGTTTTTGCCAGCGCGGACTGGTCGTAGCCGTAGGGCATCAAATAGTGGAATGTCCCGTGGGACGAGTTCACCTGATAGCCGTGGCCGGAAAAGTAGACGATGACCGTCGAATCCGGCCTGGCGGTCTGCGCCAGTTTGTCCAGCCCAGCCAGGACGTCGGCGCGCTTGGCATTTTCGCCGGTGAGCAATTGCACCTGTTCCTTGGGATAGGCGCAGCGCTCCTCGTCGGTAAGGATTTTGTGCATTTCTACGGCGTCGTCGATTGTGTTGGCCAGGTCGGCTCCCACACCGACTAGCAGCGCGTAGCCTTCATTGAAAGTACTCATCTGTTCTCTCCTCTCGTGCCCATCGCTCTGCGTGGGCATTGTCTTGTGGACGCACTGCGTCCGGTTGCGGCATTGGCGGGCCGGTGTTGCTGGGGACGCGGAGCGTCCGGGCGGCGTTCCCACGCGGGAGCGTGGGAACGAGTGCTGTGAGTTCTCGTGCCCATCGCTCTGCGTGGGCGCATCTCTTCGACGCTCTGCGTCCCCATCACCACTGCGTCGTCACTGGAATCAGCCCTTCCATCCCGGCGTAGTTGCGGGCGCTGGAATAGCGCCAATCCGTCGGTTTGTCCACATACCCCCGCTTGACCGGATTGTTGTGGATGTATTCGATCTTCTGCCGCATCATCGCATCCCCCTGTATCAGTTGCGGATGCGAGCCTTCCTGCCACAACTGGTAAGTCCGATCCGTCTTGTGGGGCAGTTTGTGTTCGGCCAGTTGGTTGAGGATGTGCTGAGCCTGGCGCGTTTCCAGATAGTCGATGATAGCACGGGCTGTCCAGGATTTGAAGTCACCCATTTCTTTCGATAAGTCCTCGGCTTCAGCGACGAGATGGGCGTGGTTTTCCTGGATGACGTAGGCGTAGAGGATCAGGCGTTCCTGCTCCTGGAGAAAGCGCAGTGAGTCCAGCAGGATTTGGGCGATGGGTCTGCTGGCGAAGACAGGCAGCCAGTTGACGACGGTTGCTGTCAGAAAGTGGGGCGCATTGGGTTTGACGACCCGGTAGCGGCTGCGGGCCATTGGTTTCTCCTTTCTTGTGTGTGAATTCTCGCGCCCATCGCTCTGTGTGGGCGCAATCTTCTGGACGCTCCTGCGTCCGGTTGTCGCGGCGGTTAGTGCTGTTGTGGACGCGGAGCGTCCGGGGGAGTTCCCACGCGGGAGCGTGGGAACGAGTGTGTGAATTCTCGTGCCCATCGCTCTGCGTGGGCACGGGTTGTGGACGCTCTGCGTCCGGTTGCGGCATTGGCGGGCCGGTGTTGCTGGGGACGCGGAGCGTCCGGGCGGCGTTCCCACGCGGGAGCGT
>JACQGT010000437.1 GCA_016199425.1 Chloroflexota bacterium | reverse complement strand
TCCTTCTATCATCTTATCCGCTGCTTTTCTCAGCTTCGTCTCTTTTTGCTCTCTTGTCTGCTTCATCTCTCTTCTCCCTCGTTTTTATCTCTCCTCCTTCTCTACCTCTACTCTACCTCTCTATATTATCCCTTTTCCCTCTTGCCCCCAACTTGAATTACACCCTATGGATGGGTGTATTTCATTTTTAGGGAATTGACGCTCCGGGCGGGTCCGTGACCGGCGAGAAGCAGTGATTTGTCCTAAAAGTGAAATACACCCGGTATGGATGTCGATCCAGCCCACTTTTGTACTATTCCCACCAGAGACAAGCTGGTCGTATTGTTATACTAACTTCTAGACAACACAATGGGGTGTTGAACAGATTGAGAAACGTTTGGTTTCGGAAAGGCAATATCCTATGCGCGCACTTGTATTGAGCGGAGGAGGAAATCGCGGACCGTTGCAGGTGGGAGCGTTGCGAGCGTTGCTGGAACACAATATCATACCGGATATGGTTATTGGCTGTTCGGCTGGCGCACTGAATGCGGCCTTTATGGCCCGAGAATTCTCCCTGGCACAGACAGATCGATTGCTGTCCGTCTGGAAGAACACGACAAAAGAGGATGTCTACCCCGGCGGGCGGGCGCAGATTCTTTGGCGCGTCCTGAGTGGAAAAGAGAGTTTGTATGATAATAAAAACCTCTACGCCCACCTGCAAAGGAATGGCATCGATCCGGCGCTGACCTTCGACAATCTGGCCGGTAAGATTCTCCTCTACATCACAGCTACCCATCTGAAAAGCGAGCAGATGCGCGTCTTTGGCACTGCGCCCGGCGACCGGGTATTGGATGCGTTGATGGCAAGCACGGCCCTGCCGCCGGTCCACCCGCCGTGGACAGTGGACGGCGAACCCTACATCGACGGTGGTACAGTGACACCCCTGCCCCTGCGGGTTGCCATCGAGCAGGGCGCACGCGAAATCTACGCCCTCCACATTTGGGACGAACCCAAAGCCACCGATCCATTGCAACGGGGCGTCTCCGCTATCATCAATCGCAGCATCAGCACAATGCTACGCCTACAGGCTGAACACGATCTGCTGCTGACCGCCATCGCCAAGAAACCCCGTCTGCACAACATCCGTTTATGGACAGCCAATATGCCAGATATCAGCGATTGGTCTCAATCGGATCGGCTGTATGAGGCAGGCTATCAGACCACCCAAAAGTATCTCTCTGCCCTGACCGCCAAACAGAGAGGGCTGGTTGGCTCAGGTTCGTCGTCCGTGCGGCAGTTCGTGGCAGCCCTTGCCCGGGGGTGGCACACGTTGGCGGGTGATTCCCCAGCGACTGTATCGATCGACACCTGACAGATGCGCAGTGCATCTGTCAGGTGTCGCGCCCCCGGCACCCGAGCGCCCTGGCATCAGCCATCGCGCAGCCGGTTCTGTTCCGCGGCGCATTCGGGGCAATTGTAAGGATCGTCCAATTCGTGGAGATGGCGGGCGCAGACGACAAAGGTGACAGCTACCCGCTCGCGCAGAAAGCTCCTTTGCACCTCCGCCTCCAGCAACAGATCGAGGCAGGTGCTGGTATGCAGCACTTCGGGGACGGGGCAGGAATCGCAGAGTTTGCGCCGCCAGGGCCGGCCATTGTTGGGGCTGGCCTCCAACAGGCGGCATTTTTCCAGATTGGCCCCCCGGTGATAATCGCCGAAGAAATAGCGGCAGTTGACTGGTTGTGACAACGATCAATTATCCCAGAAAGGAGGGCCGTCGTAGTCCGGCTGATCCCAATCTCCCCCGTAGAAACTATCGGGATCGATAAAAAGCCGGGCAGCCAATGCCTGTTTACGCTCTTCCTGTTCAAACATCAGATAGCCGAACTCCTGCTCCAATCCCACAAGAGTCTCCAACTCTGCTTCCAGCAGATGGTAGTTCATATGGCTGAGCGGCTCTTCCTCCGGCATCATCATCTGAAATTCAGAGAGATAGAGTTGATAGCCTTCGCAATGATTGGCCTCCATATCGGAAAAGTCGGCCGCATTGTCTTCTACCGCATCCCAAAAGCCAGGATCGTCGGCTCGGCTCCCCACAAAACTGCCTGACGTTTCCCGGTCGAAGAAATCACCAGGGAAGCCGCCACTCCACCCGCTCTCCTCAGCTTCCTGCCAGGGGGCTTGTTCACCGCCGTAACGGGTGCGCGTACTGCGCCGCTCCCGGCGCAGCACATCCCGGCTGGCCTGGGTATAGCCCAGGTCGTCCTGCAAACGCAGGTTACTATACTCGTGAAGGACAAAGTGCATATCATCTGGCGGCGTGGCGTCGGCATAAAGCCCTCGCCCAATCAGCGCCGCGGCCAACTCCCAAACGGGTGTGGCGGAACGGGATTTGCGGTCGCCAGAGACAATCGCCTCTGCGCTGCGTGCCAGTTGCAGGTTGCGCTCTTGAATCTCCTCCTCCTGGCGTCCTTCGCGCGGCTGCAAGCGCATACTGTACTCGCCGCTGACCGCATCCAGCACGTGGATGAGCAGATCGTCGTAGGCCGCGCCGCCTGCCTGATCCAACCAGTCGACAAAGTCCCGGCCCAGACGTAGCGCCCACGTCTCCTGATCCACCGCGGCATGGACTTCAATCGTCGGCCCGCCCATCAGATGCAGACGCACAATCCGGCCATCGGGCTGGTGATCCTGGAAGAACTCAGGGAAAAAGACGGCGTGTTCCAACTCGTCCATCAACAGATTGCCCCGTTGCACCTCGAAGTTGTTCAACGGATGGCGTAGAGTCTGTCCCTTGAGCAAGGAAGAGAGCCAGCCAAAGGTTCCCGGCGCTACCGGAACCGCCTGATACAACTTGCCGATGGCCTGATAGACGGCACTGCGCACGCCTTTGCCCGTCGGGCGTTGGGCCTTCACCCGATCTACCATCTCATCCACCGACAATGGGGCGGTGGACTGGTCCAAAATATCTGCAACACAATCAAAGTAACTGGGATATTGCAACGTATTCATCATGCGTATCGCCTCCTGGGGCATATTATCCCATAGGAAAGGGCAATTGTCTACCATCGGCCTGGGGAAAAATCAGCCTGTTTTGTAGGAGAATTTCGCCGCGGGGGAGAAGGGATGAAGGGATGAAGGGATGAAAGGATGAAAAAAGGAGCCCCGGGATGGAGGCTCCTCTTTTATACTGAGTACGGCCATCGAGTGACATTTTTTCACCTTGTCACCCGTTCACCTTGTCAGGTCTACCTTGCCACGGCCAGGGCAGGGCGGAATTTGTAACCGTAGACGATCTGACCGTCGCTGCCTTCCTCCCGCAGCTTGCGGGTGATCATCTCCACTTTCATGCCGATATTCACATCATCCCCGTTCAGATCGGTCAACTGGGCGGTGACCATCGGCCCCTCTTCCAACTTCACCAGCGCTACCGTATAGGGGCGCTGATTCTTGAAGCCATCGGGCACACTGTACATTTTGGTAAAGCTGAAGACTTCGCCCCGCCCACTCATGGCGTGTACAGGACCGGCCTGCTGGCCGCAATGGGGGCAGATGTCCCGAGGCGGAAAGATGGCCTGGTGGCAGTCCGGGCAGACTTCGCCGCGCAGGGAGTAGCGTTGTTGTTTTGTGCGCCAGGCAGATGCAATACCCATAAGAGAGTGTCCTTTGCGTGTCCAGGAAAAACTTCGGCGGATTGGATATTGGGTGACGTCTACGTACTATCCACTATCCAATACCCAATATCTAATACCAACAGCCCTGCCATTGGCTACCAGAATGACTTTTTTGCCTTCGTTGATAGCTTTTGACAGGAAAGGATAGTACTTTTGTCATACGCCCAAAAGGTGGGTGATGATCGTCGCGCCGCTGCCGCCGATGTTCTGGGCCATACCGATACGGGCATTTGCCACCTGATTCTTGCCAGCCTGTCCGGTCAGCTGCTGCACAGTCTCCACAATCTGATAGACGCCGGTTGCGCCCACGGGATGGCCCCGGCTCTTCAGCCCGCCCATTGTGCTGATGGGTAGACGCCCACCCACGCCGATCTCCTCCTCGGCGGCCATACGCCAGCCCTCGCCCCGGCGCGCAAAACCTGTGGCTTCCAGACTCAGCGCGCTCATAATCGTAAAGGCGTCGTGCAGCTCGAAAAAGTCGATCTCGTCCGGTGTGATGCCGCCCTGGAGATAGGCTCTCTGGCTGCTCAGATAGGCGGCTTCCAGAAAGAGCGGGTCTTTGCGGTCGTGTACGGCCAGGGTGTCGGTAGCGCTGGCGCTGGCGAGAATCTGCACCGGGCCCCGGTGCTGGCCGACGGTAAACTCAGAGGCCCGCTCGCTGGGCACCAGCACCAGCGCGGCCGCGCCGTCACAGACCGGGCTGCTGTCCATCATATTGATGGGCGTGGCAATCATCGGCGCGTTGACGTACTCCTTCAGCCCGATGGCCCGCTGGAACATTGCGTTGGGGTTGTTGGCCCCGTTGCGGTGGGCGTTGATGCTGAAACCGGCGAAGGCGTCCATCGGTACGTCGTATTCGTACAGATAGCGCTGCATAATCAGCGCATTCAGCCCCACAAAGGTAATCCCGTGGGCTGCTTCGTATTCCGCGTCGGACGCAGTGGCGAGACCCGCGGTTGTGCTGCCGCTGGGGGTGTCGGTCATCTTTTCCACACCGGTCACAATCACCACATCGTGCATACCGCTGGCAATGGCCATGCAGCCCACGCGCAGGGCCGCCGCACCGCTGGCGCAGGCCGCCTCGATTTTGGCCGCTTCAATGCCGCGCAGCCCGCTAAAGTCGGCGATGAGCGTCGCCAGATGCTCCTGCTCCAACAACGAGCCGCTGAGCATATTGCCCACAAAGAGCGCGTCGGCCCGGTCGATGCCCGCGTCGTGCATAGCCGCGGCGATAGCCCCGTGGGCCAGATGGCGCACGGAGAGGGACCAGTGCTCGCCCACGGGCGTCTGACCGATACCGACGATAGAGACTCCACGCATACCTGCCTCCAAGAAAGAACATGTAGGGCGGATTGGCAATCCGCCCAGATGGGACGGAATACCATTCCGTCCTATAAACACTGCACGATCTACAGTTTCAGACGAATTGTGCCAGGGATTTGCTGTCAAAAACTATCGGAATGGGCGGGGAGAGGAAGTGGAGAGGGAAGAAATAGCGAATGGCGAATGGCGAATGACGAATGGGGCGACCACCTGCCACCTGCAACCTTCCTCACTTGAGAATGTAATAGGTCGCCCGTTTGGAGCCGATGCGGATGAGCAGGTTGCGCTCCACCAGATCCGACAGGTCGCGACGGATGGTCTCGGCGCTGACATCGGGCGCAAGCTGCTGGTAATCGCTGTTGGTAATGCGCCCGTTCTGGTGCAGAAAGGCCAGGGCCATCTCCTGGCGTTCGTTGAGAAAGGCGTGTTCCCCAGGCTGCTGGGGCTGGGGACTGGCGGGACTCTCGCCGGCGGAGCGCAGGGTCACTTGAAAACCCGCAGCCGTCTCGGCGAACTCCGGTGGGGACAGACCCAAACTACGCATGGCCCCGATCATCCGGTCGATGCCGTAGCCCAGCCGTTCGATGTAGCCCAGGTCGCTGAGGACGGCTACCAGCGCTTCGTTGCGGCTGTAGCGTTCCTCCAGCAGATTTTCCAACGTCACGTGGCCGGGCAGCCGGCCAGGACTGTAGACTTCCAGCCGGTCGCTGAACATCAACAGGCGAATGCCCTCGCCCCGGATGCTGTAGTCCCGGTGGGCCACGGCATTGACAATCGCCTCGCGCACCACCGCCACCGGATATTCGTTGACCTCTTCCCGGATGATACCGGCGATGCGCATCCCCCGGCGCATATTGCCGACGACGAAAGCCTCGGCCTGGCGAATCTGATCCCCCAGCGGCCCGCCGATCTCCTGGCGCACAAACTCGTCGCTCATCTGCGGGCCGGGGTAGCGCACGCAGACGATCTCCGCGCTGCGTAAAAAGCGCTGGGGGTTGCGGCCAAAGAGCAGAATCCCGGCAGCCGTGGGCGCGTAGTCCGCGCCATCGCCGGTTTTGACCACACAGCCCCGGCCCACCAGCAATTGCCCCACATCCTCCTGCGGCCCGACCTGAATGGTTTCCAGGTAACGGCGAATCTGGCCCCGGTCCAGATCATCCAGCGTCGCACCTTCCACAACGCCAGTCTCGAAGCCCGCGTCGGCCCGGTCGAAGAGCAGACGGCGCAGTTCCGGAGTGGTGAGCGTGCGGTTCTGGCCCGCGGTGCGGGTGAGATAGCGTCCTTGCAGGCTGTAGATGTGGGGCAGGCCGGGGGGCACGTGGACGACGACCAGCGGGTTGCCGTCCACCTCAACGCTCTGGGGCGTGGGCAGAATCAGGGGCGGGTCGGTGAGCAGACCGGCCTGGATGGCCCGCTCCTGCATCTCTCCGGAATCGTTGCCGGCCTGAGGTTTGCCTCCTTTTGTCACTCCTACAACGGCCATCCCGCCGTGGGCATTGGCCAACGCGGCCAGCCCCTCGGCAATGGCGGCGGGGGATGCTTTGGCGGACAAAAAGAGCAACCGGTCGTTCTCACTACCCACCAACAGCTCGGAGAGCGCCTCGGCG
>JACQGT010000434.1 GCA_016199425.1 Chloroflexota bacterium | reverse complement strand
TTATCGCACCGGGCTTCGCCGACATCTTCTACAACAACAGCCTGAAAAACGGCCTTCTGCCGGTTGCTCTGCCCGAAGAGACGGTCGCTATGCTCTGGGACCTGATCGAAGAGGCGCCGGAGACGACCATCTCCATCGACCTGGCAAGCCAGACCGTCACCCTGCCCGACGGCCAGCAGATGGGCTTTGCCATCGACGGTTTCCGCAAGATGTGTCTGCTCAACGGGCTGGATGATATGGGCTATTTGTTGGCGAAGGATGAGTCCATCGCCGCACACGAAGCCGCACCCGCATACTGAACAGGCCAACAGAAGGACACAGATTTCCACGGATCGATAGGATTTTCACGGATTTGATGGCCCAATGACCACACCAGCCGTTGCACTCTTGCCGAACCAGAGACTCACTGAGCGCGGCTTCACCGACCCGGAATGGAGCGAGCGGGATCGCGCCGCGCTGGAGCAGATGGCGAAAGGGCTGCGGGGTGTGCTGCGGGAGGAGAAGCCATCGGTCCGGGCCAAGCGGCTGGACATCTTCTATCTGACCGAAGACGACGGCTGTGCACACCGGGTGGTCGTTGTCAACTGGGCCGGGCTGATGGCCTGCGACACCCTGACTGTGGTGGGCTTCTTCGGCCAGCGCCGGGAAGACGCGGATATGCAGGCTACGCTGATGGCGGACGCAGTGATGCTGCAACAGTTCACCGAACAGCCCGACCTGCTCAGCTACAGTTCGCTCCAGTTTACCGACGAACAGTGGGGCAATCTCGTTCTCTTCCGATCGCCGGAAGGAATCGACCACTGGGGGGGCAATTCCTATCACAGCCAGGCAGCCAGGGAGATTTCCCCGAACTATTACGACTCCATCCGTCTGCACAACGGTTGGCTGGAAAACGGCCTATGGAGCGGTCAGTCCATCCGCCTGCAGCGCACGAAATATTACGACTTCCGGGACGCGGACCTCTGGCATGCAGTGCGCGAGTTCGCCCCGTGAAGATCGCCATCGGTTCTACCAATCCCACCAAAGTGGAAGCTGCCCGTCGGGCTGCGGCCAAAGTCTGGCCTGGCCCGCTTCATCACTCCCGAAAATTATGCAGAAAAAAGGACACGGATTCAACAACTGATTCACGCGGATTTACACGGATTTTGGGATACGAATAATCCGTGTAAATCCTGTCAATCCGTGCAAATCCGTGTACTTTTTTCTTGCTTTTCTCTGCGCTTCTTTGCGCCCTTTGCGGTGTAAAAATATGACGACCTATCAAAAATCAGTCTTTCCCAGCGCGGCGGTCTGGAAGGATTCGGCGCTGGTGGAGAATTTTCTGGACCGGGTGCGCAAGGGCGTGCCCCTGGCCGAAGCCCAAATCGACGTGATGATGCGGGTGATCGAGGGACGCGGCCAGCCGGTCAATGTGTTTATGGATCTGGGCTGCGGCGACGGTATTCTGGCCTCCGCCATCCTGGCCGAATACCCGGACGCCGCCGGCGTGCTGGTCGATTTTTCCATGCCGATGATCCAGGCCGCCATCGCCAATCTCAAAAGCTACGGGCGGCGTATCCACTTTTCCACCGTCGATTATGCGGACCCCAACTGGTACGACACAGTGGCGGCCCACGGCCCCTACGACGCCATTGTTTCCGGCTTCTCCATCCACCACCACTCGGACCGGGTGAAGCAGCAAATTTACCGGGACGTTTTCGACCTGCTGGGGCCGGGGGGCGTCTTTGTCAATATGGAGCACGTGCGCTCGGCCAGCAAATGGCTGGAGGCTGTTCACGACGACTTTTTCATCGACAGCCTGTGGGCCAGCCAGGTGGGCCGCTCTGACAGCGAGAGCCGGGCGCAGATCGCCGCGGCCTATCACAGCCGGGACGACAAAGCCGCCAACATCCTGGCCCCGGTGGAGAGCCAATGCCAGTGGCTGCGCCAGATCGGTTTTCAGGACGTAGACTGCTATTTCAAGGCCTTTGAACTGGCCGTTTTTGGTGGACGCAAACCACCGCAGAAGAGCATCAATGACTTCGACTAATCATCCAACCAGAGGAGGCAGAGCCGTATGCTAGAGAATGGGCATATTCGCCGTTTTCGGGAGACCGGATATGTGGTTGCGCGTGGACTGTTCAGCGCGCAAGAAGCGCAGAACTATCGCCAGCATTTCATGCACCTGCGCGAGACAGCAGTCTATCCCGGCGATTTTGCCGGTGTGGACTTGCAGAGCAGCGATCCCCTCAAACGCTATCCCCGTATGATTCACATGCACCGCTGGGACGATCTCAGCCTGGGCTGGATGCTGGACGACCGGCTCAAGCGCTGGATGACCGGGCTGCTGGGCGTCGAGCCGTATGCTGTGCAGACGATGCTCTACTTCAAACCGGCTGGCGGCAGAGGACAGGCTCTGCATCAGGACCAGTACTACCTGAAGGTGCAGCCGGGCACGTGCATTGCGGCCTGGATGGCGCTGGACGATTGCGACCCGGAGAACGGCTGTCTCCAGGTTGTGCCGGGAACCCACGACCTGCCCATCCTGTGTACGGTGCAGGCGGACACCACCCAGAGTTTCACGGATGTGACTGTGCCCATCCCCGATGGAATGCAGCCGCAACCGGTGGTGATGAAGGCGGGTGACGTCCTCTTCTTCAACGGCCAGCTCATCCACGGCAGCTTTCCCAACACCAGCCGCGACCGCTTCCGCCGCTCCCTCATCGGCCATTACATTGTGGGCGAGGCCGAGCAGGTGGCGAAATTCTACCACCCGGCTCTGCGCATGGACGGCACGCCGGTGGAGTTGGGCGTCAGTGAGGGCGGCAGCGAATGCGGTGTCTGGGTGGATGAGGAGGGCAAACCTGTGGTGGAGATGCGCGCAATGCGTGCGCCTGTCGCTGACGTGACCGAATAGTAATCGTATTGGTAACTATTCGTACAGGGACACCGGACCAGTGAGCGCAGATTGAGTAGCCGAGTCTGCGAGGCGTATCGAAATCAAGCGAACGGGTCTACCCGCTTGGTTTCGATACGGCCCAAATGCGGCCTACTCAACCGGCGCT
>JACQGT010000433.1 GCA_016199425.1 Chloroflexota bacterium | reverse complement strand
GCAGGTCCCCGTGCCTGCCCGCTGCTGGTAGTTGATATTGACTGGTATGTACCTCGTATGGAGTAGGGATTCCCGACAAACATTCTGCTACAGCATAAAATAGGCTGAACTACGAGGCAAGTCGAACTAAAGGGGAAGGCGATGACGACGAGAGTACGCGTTGGATGGCTATGGGGAGTGTTGATTTTATCGGTGCTTTTATTCAGCGGCTGCGCCACGCCTCTCTACACCGACTCCATCTTCCAGGGGGTGGCGACCGTCACCCCTGCCCAGCCAGTTTTAGTCCAGGCAGAAAACTTCACAAACAACCGGCTGCTCTTTATCGGCGCGGATGGCAATCTCTACAGCGCGGACCCGGACGGCGGACGCGTGCTGGCGCTCACCGCCGACGCCAGCCTCACGCGGCTCTACAGCCAGCCCACCTGGTCACCCACGGGCGAACGCATCGCCTGGACCCGTATCGATGGCGGCAGCAGCGACCGTCTGGTCGTCAGCCGGGCCGATGGGACGGTTGAGATCGACACGGAACTTCCCTTCCCGCCCTTCTACTACAGTTGGAGCAGCAACGGCGAGCGGCTTGCCTATCTGAGCAATTGGATGGTACAAGAAAGCCCCACATTGGCCCTGCGACTGGTCGATCTGACCGGTGCCGAGGCATCCACCGACACTGTCGCCACCGGCCAGCCCCTCTACTTTTCCTGGTCGCCCGCCAGTGATTTTCTGCTCACCCACACAGACAATCGGGAAGTGAGTATCTTCTCTCTTGCTGGGAGAAGCACAACGCTCTCCAGGCGCAGCGGCAATTTCGGCGCGCCCCAGTGGCTGGCCGACCCGACTCTGCTGGCCTATGCGGTGGTGGACGGCGCGGAGCAGCAGATGGTCATCGGCAATCTGCGCAGCGGTCAGGTGGAAAAGCTGACTTACTTCAACGGCGCACTGGGCTTCTCCCTCAGCCCAGACGGTCACAAAGTGGCCTACACTGATTCGGAGAGCGGCCAGGGGATGAATTCCTTTGGCCCGCTGCTGGTGCTGGACCTGCGCTCCGCGCAGTTCCGCCAGTTGAGCAGCCAGCCGGTCATCGCCTTCTTCTGGAGTCCCGACAGCACGTCCATCTTCTACATGACTGCCGAACTGCGCAGTGGGGGAATCGGGCTACGGCTCTCCGTGTGGAATGGGGAAAAGACAACGGATTTAGGCCGCTACCAGCCCAGTGCAACATTCATCAACCAGTACCTGCGCTTTGCCGATCAGTACAGTCAGAGCGCCTCCTACTGGTCGCCGGACAGCCGACACGTACTCTTTACCGGGCACAACGAAAGCGGCGTCAGCGGCATTTGGGTCATCCCCGCCGACGGCGGCCCGGCGGAGAGAGTGGCGCGGGGGGTGTACGCGGCCTGGTCAAAGAGGTGAGTTAGGAGTTTTGAGTTAGGTCGGTAGTGACGACGCAACTCCTAACTCAAAACTCTTAACTCTTATCTTCCCGCAAAGACCAGCACCCGGTTGTTGTCCGCATCCGCCACCAACAGGGAATTGTCCAGGGGATCGATGGCGAGACCGTTGGGTTTGGCGAAGCGGTTGAGTTCCGCTCCGTACTTGCCAAAGGAAAATTGCAGTTTGCCGTCGCTGGTGTAGATGTAGACTTGAGAAAACTGCGGGTCCGAGGCGTAGACCGTCCCATCGGCGTCCACGGCCAGATAGGCTTTGTCCCAGATGTCTTGGCTCTCCCAACTGGGTACGGGCCACTCCCCCACGGGTTCTAACGTCGGGGTCAGCACTTGAATGCGTCGGTTCCAGATGTCGGCCACGTAGACCGTCCCCGTGCGTGGGTCCACTGCCACGTCCACCGGCTCCTCAAAGCGACCCAACACCACACCGCCGCCGCCCACCTGATTCACATACTCACCATTCGGCGTAAACTCCAGAATGCGCTTGTTGCCTGTGTCCGCCACCAGCAGGTCACCGTTGAGCGTCACAGCAAGTCCACGGGGGCCAAAGAGCGCGTTGGGGTCCCGATTATCCCCGTCGATGATATTGAAGACGCCCCACTTGCGCAGGAAATTGCCCTGGCTGTCGAAAGCCTGAATGCGGCCATTCCACGTATCAGCCACAAAGATCGTCCCGTCCGCAGCGACGGCCACACCCCACGGCTCGCGAAACTGGCCGTCGCCCAAGGCCAGGGGACCCGCGCCGTCCGGGTCCACACACTTGCCCGCTTCCCCGTCCGACAGGAGGCAGGTGCTGCCAAAGGCGCGCACGAAGACACCCGTCTGATCCAACACGACAATGCGATTGTTGCCCGTGTCCGCGATGTAGCGCGTGCCATCTGCGCCCACAGCCACATCCCTCGGCTGGAGCAGAGGCAGATTGTCGAAGATGCCGGCGTAGACCGTCTGCGCCGGCAGATCGATTTCGGTGTAATCAAAGGCGGGAGCGGTCGTCGCAGTCGTGGCGTCGGTGGGGGTGACGTTCAAATCCCAGACGATCTCGGCGATGTCCCGGCGCACGTACATACGGAACTCGTGGCGATGCGGCCAGACCGTCACCGTTTCGCCCGGATGGTTGCGATAGAACCAGATTTGCCAGAGGCGCGAACGGCGGGCCGGGTCGGTGAGCGCGCCCCAGATTTGGGCGAGGGTCAAGCCTTTGGACTGGCCCGCCTCCGCGTCCCATTCGCCTTTGTAGCTCTCCTCCGGCCACCAGACCAGCCGGTAGTTGCGACTTACATAGTCCCGCTGTACGTAAGGTTCCACTTTGCTGTAGTTGGCGCTGCCCACCAGGACAATCGGTGCGCTCATCGAATCCGCCGAAGGGTTCTTGCCGTAGAAAACGTTGTTGGGGTAGAAGCGCATATACCAGCTCATCGGCCAGGCCACGTCGTCGTCGTAGGCCACGCGGATATCCCGCTCCCCCACCGTGCGGCGGCTGATAGTGTCGATTTCGGCCAGCGCCCGTTTGACGTCCGGCGCGGAGTGGGCATAGACCAGATATTCGGTCGCCATATCGTAGTTGACGTATGTGAGCATATAGCTGAAACGGATGGTGAGCAGGGCCAGAATGGCCGCTATCCCCAGGGCGGAGAGGCGCAAAGCCAGGGCCAGCCCGCCCCGTTCGATCCAACGCCAGCCCGCATAGAGCAGAGCGCCGCTGGCAATCAGCGCCAGGAAGAAGCGCACCGTCGCACCCAGGCTCTCCACGTCCCGCCCGCCAAAGGGCAGCCCCGCCTTGCCCAGGCTCAGCAGTGCAAAGCCCAGTGCGGGCAAGAGCAGCAATACCCAATAGCCCTGCTTCGTCTGCACCTCGCCCCAGTCCGTGCGGCTGAAGAGTGAACCCAACCACCAGCCGCCGAAGATCGCCATCGGCTCGGCCATGTGAGTAAGCAGCCAGGGCATCTTCTCGCCGGCGTAGGAGTAGGCCACCCACGCGCCCAGCACCCAAAAGGCCAGGAAAAGCACAAAGTAGAGACGTGCGTCGGCAGGCGAAAGCAAGAGAGAGGGGAACTCGGTTTTGGCTTTCGTTTTGGCAGCCGCCGGGGAAACGTCGGCGGCTGCGCTTCGCTGTTCTGCGGGCAAATCTGTTGACGGCGTGACACTCCACTGACCGCGCAGCAGCCCCCGCACTACTGCCACAGCGCCGCCCACCGTCAACAAAGCAGGCAAAAATTCATAAAGAAGCGTCAAAAAACCGTAGTAGTACCAGGGCTGGCTGCCCCGCTGCACCGCCTGCTGGCCGATCCAATAGCCCAGGCTGCCCACCACACCGGTTGCCAGCCCGCGCAGGGGATTGGTGAAAAAGGTGGTGAAGAAGACGATCTCAATGGCCCAGAAGAAGAGCATCAGACCGGCCCAGGTCGCCAGAGTAGGCCGGGAGCCGTCCTCCTCGTCCCTCTCCGCGGCGGAGAACCAGTACCAGGCGACGGCAATGGCGACGACGGTCATACTCCCCACCAGCAACGCCCAGCGGGCCACACCCTCGTTTGTGATGGCGGGCGCGGACCAGTCCACCTTTTCCCAGGGCAAAATCAAATAGCCCACGGGCGCGGTGAAGGGGAGAACGAGAGTGAGCATCACAACGGCCAGGTCCATCTCTGGCAAAGAGAGAAAGCGCCGCCAGCCCGCCTGACGCAAATAGACCACCAGCGCGCCGGCCGCGCCCAGCAGCGCAAGCCCAACCACGGCCAGGGCCAGGGTGTGTCCCGTGCCTTCGTGGGGACGGAACAGAAACACGAGGACAGCCAATATCCCCAGCCCACCCACGACAAAAGCCCGCTTGCCCAGACTGCGCCAGAGGGCCAACCCCCCGACAAATGCACCAAAGAGCACCCCGGTCATAAACTGGTTCTCTTTGGCGATAAAGCCAAAGGCCATGCCACCCGCCATCACATAGAGCCAGCGGACCTGACGATCTTCCAGATAGCGAAACATTCCATAGACCCAGAACATTGCAAAGAAGACGATGAAAATATCGTTGCGGATGTAGCGGCTGTGGAAAAGCAGGCTGGGGCTGATGAGCAGCATAAACGCGGCCAACAACGCGCCCGTGCGCCCAATCCAGCGGCGGAAGAACCAGGCCATCATTACTGCGCCAATACCCGTCAGCGCGGGAAACATCCGTGTGGTGGCATCGGTCACGCCGAAGATGCCGTAGATAAAGGCGGTGGCGTGAAAGAGAAAAGGCCCGTGCATCATCGGGTTGTGCTGGAAAGCGCCCTGGCGGTAGAGGTCCAGGGAGTAGACTGCGTGCAGGCTCTCGTCGTGGCTCATGGCCCGTGCGCCCAGATCGTAGAAGCGGCTGACCACAGCCAGTACAAAGAGCAGAATCCAGGCCGCGGTCTCCCAATTGATACGCAAGAGCGCGGACAGGGGGCGTTCCAACAGGGACAGGCGATCTGACGAAAGGGGGGAAAGTTCCTCGCGTACCATTGCTATTCCTCTCTAGCCCATAGCACAACGCTTGTGGTGGGCGGGGTAGTTTTCAATTCACGCAACAAAATCCAACGGGCCAACGGCCCAGCGCCGGCCAAATCCGTGGGCAGCCAGCGCTGTAGCACAGGATAGTGGCTACCCACATAGCCGCCGGGCAAGGATGCACCCACGGCTTCATCCGCCACCACCAGAGCGGCCCGGTCGCTCAGAAAAGCGGGGTCGATCCCGTCCACAAAGCGTAGTTGGCGCATAGAACGCAGATACCAGCCCAGCAGCGGACGTAGCTCCGCCTCCACATCCACCAGAACCAGCGCCTCGTAGGGGTCCAGCGTCCGCAGGGAACTGAAACGGGCCACATCGTCGGTCAAAGCCATCAACCCGGGCTGGGCTGTCTGGGCAAAGAGCGAACTGCCTTTTGTCGTATCACCCGGCAGATTGAGCGCCCATCCGCTGCCCAAAGAAACCAATAGCAACAGCGCCAGGCCCAGCAGAGCGAAGATTTGGCTGCTCGTCCGCCAGCCCGCCCACCAGACAAAAAAGAGGCCCAGCAGCGGCACAATCCCATAAAAAAGCAGCGTCAGCCGGTCGAAGTCAGCGTTGCTCCACTGGTTGCTGTAGTGGTTGGTCCAAAAAGCGGTCGTGACCAGTAAAACAGCCAGCGCCGCCGCGATCAG
>JACQGT010000432.1 GCA_016199425.1 Chloroflexota bacterium | reverse complement strand
TTGCCGGCGGCGTCTACAAAGGTCCTACTATAGCCGAGGGCGGCCATCTGCTCCACCAGCCAGGCTGTGGCTTGCGCCTCTTGACGGCTGAGGGAGGGGGTCGCCACCAGCCCGCGCAGGAGCGCGATGGCTTCGTCTCGCCCGGCCATCAATCCCCCAAATCCCCGAAGATGTCGCCCAGTCCTTCTGCCCACACGTCGTCCAGGGGCATGAAGGGGTGCTCGACAAACTCCTTGCTCACCTCGGCCAGATAGGCCCGCACGTTCAGTTGGGGCATCTCCCGGGCCAGCTCGTCGAGCTGGCTCTCCATCGACGCGGCCAATTCGTCGGCCTGTTCGCGCAGATGGGAGACGTCGATACCCACGCCGAACATATGGTTGATGCGCCGTACCAGATCGTACCAGGCTTTGAAGTCGTTCTCGATGCGCAGCCCCTGGGAGGCAAAGGCGGTCTGGCCGAAATCGTAGGCCGGCACAAAGCCGTGGAAGGAGAGCGCCTCCATACCGCGCTGGGCCGCTTTATGCACCAGAAAAGTGCTGATGGTTGTGCCGCCCTCGTAGTTGGAGAAGCGCACTGCGTAGTTTTCCATTTCGGCCTGCATGTGGGGCAGGCTGTAGGAGCAGGAGACGCTGCGCTCTTTGTCGTAGGGCATGGAGCCATAGACGCCGCCCAGAGCGATGATGCGGCGCACACCGGTCTGTTCGGCCGCGTCCAGAATGGCGTCTGCATAGGCGTCTTCGTTCATATGGGGTTCGTCACCGGCAAAGATGAGCAGCCCCAGATTGCCCCGATCGGCGTAGTAGAATTCATTGGTGGGCGAGCTCATCGAGCGCACCAGCCCTTCGTCCAGTTTCACCACCGGGCGTAGCAGATGGTGGGTGCCGGGAATCTGGAAGAGATAGTAGCCGTCCGGCCCGATTTGGCCGATTTTGCGGGCTTCGCTCTGTTCGATGATGTAGTAGGGCAGGCCAGAGGAGATGGAACCGGCGTCGGCCCACTGTTCCCAGCCCGCGATCATCACGGTTTCTTGTGCCTGGGGTCGTTCCCAAAGGTCTAAGGGTGCAGCCATAGGACTCCCTCATTTTCGTCATAGTCATAGGGGGCAAAGAACTTCTGATTCTGAATTGTATCACGTCTGCGCAACTTGGGCGAACGGCGCGCTTCTGCCGGGTGCGTCTCCGATTCTATGGGGCGGATGCTGATTCCGAGAATGGTCCATTCCCGGGACCGGCTACCCCCCATTGGCGCGCATATGCTTCTGCCAAAGGGTGTGTGCCGCTTGGGCATAGACAGCGTGGGCCCCGTGCCAGACGGGTACTTCGTCCAGAGACCAGTAACGCAGGTCCAGTCCCTCGTGGCTGAGGGTGAGTTCGCCGCCGGTCACTGCGCACAGAAAACAGACCGCCACCATCGTAAAGAGTCCCCAGGCCGGGTCGGGCCTCCGGGTAAAGACGCCCACCAGTTCCGCCGGCTGGACGTGCAGCCCAGTCTCCTCCCAGACTTCCCGCACCACCGCCTCCTGCGGCGATTCGTTGGGTTCCAGCCAGCCGCAGGGTAGACACCAGCGCCGGTCATCGGTTCGCTGCATGAGCAGAATGCGCCCGGTGTCGTCGAAGATGGCTGCATCCGCGCCCACTTTGGGGGTGATGTAGCCTGTCTCGGCTTGCAGGCGCTCTTTGACCAGCCCGGAAGGCAGGTCGAGATAGTCGGCGTAGTGCTGGCTGGTCAGTTCCAGCAACCGTTCGTAGCGCTGGCGGTCGTATTCGTTCTGGGCGTAGGTCAGACCGTTGCGGGCAATCGTGCGCAGTTCGTCGAGGAGGGGGAGGAGGTTCATAATAGGCGCATCCGCACGACCATCACCGGCGGAATCTCGGAGAATTTGGCTCCCCACCCCAGCGGATTGCGGCCCTCCGGGTGGTCTGGCGGGAAAGAGCGCTCTTCCAGCCCGTCCACAGCGAAACCGGCGGCAAAACCCGCACCCAGGAGCATCTGCAACGGGCGATGGAAGTAGGGATGGGGGCGCGGCTGCCCGGAGAGTGCCAGGCCCCTTTTCATCGACGGGGATAGATAGCCGGTCACTTTCATACTGTAGGTCGTGATCAGCTCCCCGTCTCTGTCCTCGCGCTCGGCCATGTGGATGGTATGCATATTGTTGAAGCAGGGGTGCATCAACGAAAAGACGAAAACACCGCCCGGCTTGAGCAGCCGGGCCAGGCTGGCAAAGAGCGGGTCGATCTCGGCCATATCGAACAGCGCCATATTGGAGAGGGCCGCGTCAAAACTCTCCTCACCCTGGGCCAGGAGGGTGGCGTCGTCTCCCCCGTCGATCACCCGGTAGTCGATGTGGCCGTCCTCCGCGCTCGTGCGCGCCCTGGCCCGCTGGATCATTTCATCGGAAACGTCAAAAGCAGTGACCTGCGCGCCCAGCCGCCCCAGCCGTCTGCTCGTCAACCCGTTGCCGCAGGCCACATCCAACACCCGCATTCCCGCGAACGGCGAGAGCAGCCGTTCCAACGCAGGCCAGCAGAGCACATTCACAAAGTCGTTGCCCTCGCCCATCTGCTCATCCCAATAGGCCGCGTTTTCGTTCCACACATTCTGGACTTCCTGGGTGTACTGTTGGAATTGGTCAGACATATCTTCTCCTTATGGGCGACCGGCGAACAGCGATTGGCGACTGGGGATCGGACAGGATGCCCCGATTCCCAATCGCCAGTCGCTGTTCGCCAATACCCTATTTCGCCGCGCCGATCTGAATGGTCGTCTTGCCCGCCACAACGGAAAAGACGTTGGCCGTGACGGTGCGGTCATCCCGCTGGAAGGTGTAGAAGAACTCGTCTTTGGCCCGTTCCACCGGGTCGCCTACTTGGGTGAAGCCGGCTGCGGTCATGGCTTCTTCCAGATGGGCGCGGGCCTCTGCCACGCTGAAGGGGGTCAGGATATTGGCCGTGCGCGCCACAATCGACAATTGGGAGCCTGCGGGGATGGGGAAGTCGAAGCCCAGCAGCGCAACAATTTCGCCAGGCATGGGTGTGGGCGGCCCGGTGATCTCCTCGACGTTGGAAGGGACCTCCACCACAATCGATGCGTTGAAGTCGTAGTAGAGAAATTCGGTGGTAAAGGTCTTGCCCTCCAGTGTCAGCGAAAAGCGCAGTTTGACGATAAAACGCTCCTCCGCATCCAGCCACAGGTCCAGTTGGGCGTCGTCCGCGTTTTTGACGCTCAACGAATCGGCGCCGGCCTGGATGTCGGGGATTACCTCTTTGTCCCCTTGCAGGTGCAGAGTCGTGCGCCCGCTCATCTCTTCCCGACCTGCCAGGTGCAGGAGGGGCGCAGCCGCAGCCATCCCCGCCGGGGTGACGACGGTCAATTCGGCCAGATTGAAGGTGCTGATCACCGTCCACTTTTCGCCGTTGTTCAAGTAGAGGGTCTCGTTGACGTAGCGCACGTCAACAGTCGTCGGTTTGTCGTTCTGGTAGAGCGTCACCTGATCGTCTTCGGCCAGGGGCGTCTTGACGTGGGCCACCTCCACAATCACTGACGGCTTCCCCTCGCTGGTGACCTCGACGTGCATCCGGTAGGTTTCGATGCTGTCGACCTGCTCGACGGTCAACGCTGGATCGCCGCCTACTGCTTCCGCCGCAGGTGAGGCGGCCTTTTCCTGGACAGGGATAACCGTTGGGGCTGCCCGTTGCGCAGCCGGGGCATCGGTCGGCGCGGAGTTGTTGTTGCCGCAGGCGGCCAAAGCCAGGGGTGCAATTGTCAAGAGTAGCAAGAGAGGTAGTCTTCGCATTGTCATTCTAACCTTTCACTTGGGTAGTCGTTTCGTCGGTCACGTCTGTACAAACTCTATCTGACTGCTCTATAAGCCACTGATTGCCTGTTCGATTCGCGCGACTGTAGATTCAATGAGTGGCCTGTCTTCCGGTTGTAGAGCATCGGCCAACAGGCGGGTCGTTTCGCAATAGAGCCGTAGACCAGCGATTACTTCTTCGTGTAGCGAAAATAAAGCGCTGGCAGATGTGGCCGCGCCAAAGGTAGTGGACAGCAGGCGGCTCCAACGGCTTTCCCTGCCTAGCGCATTGCGTACGTCGTCGTAGAAGCCGTTGTCGCTGTTTCCCAAAATGCCCCGCTGCACCCGCATCAAACCAGCCAGTCCCCAGGAAAGGCCAAAGCGGGCGTTGAGCAGACGGCCCGTGTCGTTGCGGCGCAATCCTTCCAGCCCTTTGTGGCTCTCCTCAATCCAGCCCACCATTGCCCGGCTGGCGTAGCGATCCGCTTTGGCCTGCAACTCGGCTGTCCACGCAAAGGCGTGGGCGCGGCTCTGCACGGCGGCAAAAAGGCTGTCCGGGTCTTGCAGGGGAATGGCGTCGCGCAGCGCCGCCACCACATTCACCGCCTGCTCCGGTTCGGTGAACCAGCCATCGATCTGCTCCGGCGTCACTGCAGTGACCACCACCAGATACCCGTCGATCAGAAATGTGTTCCGCTCTGGTTTCGCCGCACCCGCTGGCAGCAGAAATAAAAGGTCCACGTCGCTGAAGGGGCCGGCGTCGCCCCGGGCATAGCTGCCCAGCAGGGCAATGGCCTGGGGCCGGGGCAGGGGCCAGAGATCCAAGACGCGGCGCAAATCAATAGGGAGCATCAGAAAAGAGCCAAGAATCTGATTCGTCACATTGCCCTTTTGCATCTATACTCCAGGGGTGTACAAGCGACTGATGTGTGAGGACCATTTGAAAGGCGCGTACTCACTTGGACGGGGACATGACCAGCGCTTGTTGTCGAACCAACGCCGCTGGAATCGCTGTCATGTGTTCGTCCCTGTGGACGAGGATCGCTGCTCTGGCCTGGGCAGCCCCAGCGATGAGCGCATCAATGAGCGGCAGCCGACGCACGCTGTTTTGGCCGATGACAAACGCTGCCAGGGCAATGGCGGCGTCAATCGGGACCACTTCGTGAAAGAGGAGTTGATAGGTCGTAACCGTTTCCGTGACCTCGGTTTCGGTTGCGCCCA
>JACQGT010000419.1 GCA_016199425.1 Chloroflexota bacterium | reverse complement strand
CCTGGAAGCCATCGCCAGCACGCCGGGGGTGGACTGTCTGTGGGTGGGCCACTTCGACCTGACCCAATCCATGGGCATCCCCGGCCAGTTCCAGAGCCAGCGTTTTCTGGACGCGCTGGGCCAGGTGGTGGAGACCTGCCGTGGTCACGGGTTGGCCGCAGGCATCCAGCCCGGCAGCCCGGAGCAGGCGCAGCAGTGGATGGCGATGGGCTACGATATGATTTCTTACAGCGCGGATCACGCGCTCTACCGGGCAGCGGTGGTGCAGGGCGCGGCGGTCGTTCGAGAGATTGCAGCGAGGAAGTAATCTACAAAGCGAAACGTGAAACGTAAAACGTGAGATAGGCCGGGTGATCTCACGTTTTACGTTTCACGTTTCCAGTTCGAAAATTCACACACCGAACCGAATTTATCCCCCACACAGGAGAAACTGCAATGTTCACAGGACTCGATCACGTGGCAATTGTCGTGCCGGACACGGAGGAAGCGTTGAAGACCTTTCGGGACAAGCTGGGGCTGACGCTCCTCTACAGCGAAGTGGTGAACAACGGCGCGGTGCGTCTGACCCATCTGGACGCGGGCAATACCCACGTGCAGTTGGTGGAGCCGCTGACGCCGGAGCATCCTCTGCGGGGTGATTTGGAGAAGCGGGGCATCCATCTCAACCACATCTGCTTCCGGGTGGAGAATGTGGATGACGCGATGGCCGAAGCCCCCAGCCACGGCTTGCCCCTGGCCCAGGCCAAACCCCACCAGGGAACGCAAGGCAAGCGGGCCTTTTTCATCGACCGGGCCGCCACGGAGGGCGTGCCGGTGGAGGTGACGGGGAAGTAGGAGATATGGGGTATTGGGTATACGGCCCCGCCCCGCTCGTCACATCCGTCGGCACGGCCAGCGCCTGGGGGCCGATCTCCCCGGTCAGCGCGGCCAGCTTCTCAGCGGAGCGGGCAGCCAACACCAGTTTGCATCCCTCTGCGGCCAGGCGGCGGGCTGTGGCCGCGCCGATACCCGAACTGGCCCCGGTGATCATCACAACTTTGCCGCTGAGAGATTGCATAGAGGCTCCTTGGGATGGTTGGTTTACGGACGCTGATGACCTTCAGCTCAGCATCAGGGTAGAATGCTGCTCTGGATATCTTTGACGAGAGTGGTTTTGCCCACCTGGCGCGGGCCATAGAGGACGATCACTTTGCCGGGCAGGAGGGTATTTTGAATTTGCGCTTGTGCGGTACACGCTCAATTTTCATAAATTCAGTATAGCGAACTACCCGTATTTGCATAAATACAGGCAGTTCAACCAGTTCATGCTATACCCATTGCCATCTCCGCGCCTTGGTGACTTCTTGCCTGACGGCATTCGGTATGCGGAATAACTCCTCCCCCAATGAAATATGAATATGCGTCTTTCTGTTGACAACTACTACATTTTGTAGTGTAATTGGAGTACGCTGTATTCAAAGTGAGAGGAGGGCTGAATGACAACTGCTGTTAAGAAGGTTCGAGTTCAGGTAGACCTGAGCGAGACCGAAGCAAAGCTGATCAATCATTTGGTAGAGAGGCTTTCCGTTCGATCTCGCGCCGATCTGCTGCAACAGGCGTATGGAACGTTTTTGTGGGTACTCACGGAGCGCCTGTCAGGAAACCGGATTGTCAGCGTCGATTCCGAAAATGTGGACAAACTCGAACGCTACAAAGAATTGAGTGTACCGGCAGTCGAGCCGCTCGTATTCAAACACTACGATCATCTGGTCGTGCGCTTGGAATCGGGGTATCGACAGCCATATCTGCGCGGACGTAACATGCGCGTCGGGCAATTGATCTATACAATGCGCGCCAATGGATTGAACGCAGAGGAAGCTGCCGAGGATATGGACCTTCCTGTGGAGCAGGTGCGTGAAGCGCAAATCTATTACCAGATCAATCGAGAATTGATAGAACAGGAAACCGAAGAGGAAAAACAATACCTCATCTCGGAGGGGATTTCCCTTGAGCCTATCCATCTACCTGGATGACTGCGCTTTTTCATATCGCTTACGTCAAGTTCTACTCGATGCGGGTTATATAGTGCAAGTACCCGCAGATGTCGATCCGCCTTTGACTGGTGCAGAGGATGCGTTGCATTTCGCCCATATACAGGCCATTGGATGGGTGATCTTAACTTATAACCCAAAGGACTTTCGGAAACTGCACAACCTCATCCCGGATCATCCTGGAATCCTGGTGGTCTACCGCGACAACGATCCACACCGAGATATGACGTACACAGACATTGTACGTGCTATCCGAAATCTGCAACAGATTCAACCAGTTCTTGCCGGTGGATTTTGGGTACTGAACGGGTATCAATGGTAAGATCCACCCTTTCACACAAGAGTAGCGCCTCGTAATGAGGCGCTACTCTGTTTACTGCTGGACGCACCACGCACCACTTTTCTACACATCAAACCGCACCCCCTGCGCCAGGGGTAGGCTCTCCCCGTAATTGATCGTCACCGTCTGTCGCCGGGCGTAGGTTTTCCAGGCATCGGAGCCGCTCTCCCGCCCGCCGCCGGTCTCCTTTTCTCCACCAAATGCGCCGCCGATCTCCGCACCGGCTGTGCCTGTGTTGACATTGGCCAGACCGCAGTCGCTGCCCCGCACGCTGAGAAAACGCTCGACCTCGCGCAGGTCTGTGCTAAAGATGGCCGAGGAGAGGCCCTGATCTACCCGGTTGTGGATGGCGATGGCCTCGTCCAGCGTCCGGTATTTGAGGACGTGGAGAATCGGCGCAAAGGTCTCCTCGCAGACAATCTCGAAATCAGGCATGCCTTCCACCAGCGCGGGGGCCACGTAATGGCCGCCCTCCAGCCCCGGCAGTGTGAGCACCCGGTTGCCTGCCAGCACCCGCCCGCCCTCGTCCACCGCCCGCTGGATGGCCTGCCGGTAGGCCATCACCGCGTAACGGTTGATGAGCGGGCCGACCAGCACGCCCGGTTGCAGGGGGTTGCCCACCTTCACCGTCTCGTAGACCCGTGTCAGTTTGGCGACAAATTCGTCGTAGATGCTCTCGTGCAGAATCAGCCGGCGGGTGGTGGTGCAGCGCTGGCCTGCCGTGGCCAGCGCGCCAAAGGCCACACCGCGCAGCGCGATCTCCGGGTCCGCTTTGGCCGTCACAATCGCCGCGTTGTTGCCACCCAGTTCCAGCAGAGAGCGCCCCAGCCGTCCCGCCACGGCCTGGGCCACCCGTCGCCCGGTGCGGATGGAGCCGGTGAAGGAGAGCAGGGGAAGCCGCTTGTCGTTGCTCAGCTTCTCGCCGATGGCGCGCCCTTCGTCCACGGCCAGGAGGAAGAGGGGCGGCAGACCCATCTCGTCCAGCACACCGTTGACGATCTTTGTGGTGGCGATGGCGGTGAGGGCGGCGTTGGGCGAGGGCTTCCAGATGACGACGTTGCCGATCACAGCGGCAATGAGCGCATTCCACGACCAGACCGCGCAGGGGAAGTTGAAGGCGGTGATGACGCCGACGACACCGTAGGGATGCCACTGCTCGTAGAGGCGGTGCTCTGGCCGCTCGCTGGCGATTGTCACGCCGTAGAGCTGGCGGGAGAGACCCACGGCAAAGTCACCGATGTCGATCATCTCCTGGATTTCGCCTTTGCCCTCGACGGGCGTCTTGCCCACCTCCAGGGAGACGAGCAGGCCCAGGCTGTCCACATATTCCCGCAGTTTGTCACCGATGGCCCGCACCACTTCGCCCCGTTTGGGCGCAGGGATGCGCGACCAGGCGCTGTAGGCATCCCAGGCGTTGTCGATCAGCCGCTCGTAGTCGCCCTCCCCGGCCACGGCCACGTCGGCCAACTTTGTCCCGTTGATGGGGGAGTGGACGGCGATGGTTTTGCGCCCGGCGGTTTCGGCCCACACGCCGTCGTAAAAGCCGGAGTTGACGCTTGTCAACCCCAGCACGGCAAAGACACTGGCTTTCACTTCGTCAAAATTGGTTTCGTCGCCAATCGTCGCAAACGTCATTGTCTGCCTCCTTAAAGAAGAACACGGATGGACACGGATTTTCAGGATTTGCACGGATTAAGAATCAGGACCTTTCATCGCTGCTCACCAAAGAGTATACTATACCCAAAACAAAAACAGGGAGATGGTCACGGATTTGTAATTTCTATCCGTGACTATCCGTGTCTATCTGTGTCTATCCGTGTCCATTTTTAAGGAGAACCCTATGAAACTCGGTCTTGGCCTCTACCGCGCGCTGTTGACGCCGGAGAATCTGCGCTTTGCCCGGCAAGCCGGCTGCACCCACATCGTCGCCCATCTGCCCGGCCACTTTACCCGCGGCGGCTCGAAAATTATCACCTCCGACAACGCGGACGCCGGCTTTGGCGTGTCGGAAGCCGACGATCCCATTTGGAGCTACGAGGGGCTGCGCGATCTGAAGGCGCTGGTAGAATCCGAGGGTCTGGTGCTGGAGGCGCTGGAAAATTTCGCCCCGGCCCACTGGTACGACGTGCTGCTGGACGGCCCCCGGCGGGAGGAGCAGATGGCCCATCTGAAGCGTATCGTCCGGGATTTGGGGCGGGTGGGGATTCCCACAATGGGCTACTGCTTCACTGTGGCGGGCACGTGGGGGCGCAGCGAATCGCCAGCGGCCCGGGGCGGCGCGCGCTCGGTGGGTTTTCACAACCCACCCCAGCCGCCCATCCCCGGCGGGATGGTCTGGAATATGATTTACGACGTGGATCGCTTCAACGCCGCGGACCCGGCGGACACACTGCCGCCCGTCTCCTCCGCCGAAGTGTGGCGGCGGCTGGATGGCTTCCTGGCCGAGCTGCTGCCCGTGGCCGAGGAAGCCGGGGTGACTCTCGCCTTTCACCCGGACGATCCGCCCCTGCCCGAACTGCGGGGCGCGGGGCGGCTGGTCTATCACGGGGATCACTTCCAGCAGGTGCTGGAGCTACACCCCAGCCCGGCCAGCGCCATCGAATTCTGCGTAGGGACGATCAGCGAAATGCCGGGGACGGATGTCTACGCAACGGTGGAGCGTTACAGCGCAGCGGGCAAACTGGCCTACGTCCATCTGCGCAACGTGCGGGGCAAAGCGCCCGACTACCGGGAGATGTTCATCGACGACGGGGATACGGATATGCTGCGCGTCCTGCGCATCCTGCAGCGCAACGGCTTTGACGGGGTGTTGATCCCCGACCACACCCCGCTGCTGGAGTGTGACGCGCCCTGGCACGCGGGCATGGCCCACGCCCTGGGCTGGATGCGGGCGGCGATGGCGCTGATTGAGAGGGAGTAGGGGGAGACGTATTGCGTATT
>JACQGT010000418.1 GCA_016199425.1 Chloroflexota bacterium | reverse complement strand
TTGTCTGAATTCTACCGCTTTTTCCTTTGCTTGCCTGACTTACTTGTTCTTCAGTTGTTAAATTACCTGTTCAGTCCCTTTGTAGCTGCAAAAGTCGAGGTATGAGTACGGAGAAACCCTATGAAACTGAGTATCGACGAAGTGCGCCACGTGGCCGAACTGGCAAAGTTGGAACTGAGCGACGAGGAGATCAGTCAGTATGCGGTACAACTTTCCGCCATTCTGGACTACGCCGAGCAGATTCAGGGCGTGGACACAAGCAGCGTGCCGCCTACGCCTTACGTGCTGCCTCTGCACAATGTGATGCGCGACGATACGCTGGGTGAGTGCCTGCCCAACGCAGCCGCCATCGCCAATGCAGCCGACGCCAAAGACGGTTACTTCCGCGTGCGCGCCATTTTTGAAGAATAGAACACGGATTTCGGAATTTGCGGATTAGAATGGGTCAATCCGTCAATTCTGCAATCCGTGTTCTCACCACCGAGGCTGAACGTGACCAACACAACAGCGACCAAACTCCATCGTTTGACCGTCCACGCTGCCGCAGCCGGGCTGACCGCGGGTGATTTCTCATCCGTGGAACTAACTCGTTCTATCCTGGGACGTATTGAGCAGGTGGACGGCGCGCTGCGCGCCTTTTTGAGAGTGGCGGGCGAGCAGGCATTGGAACAAGCAGAGGCGGCAGATCGTTTGCGGTCGCAGGGCGACAACCGCCCTCTGCTGGGCATTCCCCTGGCGATTAAAGATGTGCTCTCTACCCAGGGGCTTGTCACGACTGCGGGCAGCAAAATTTTGGCAGGCTACCTGCCTCCCTACACGGCCACGGCTGTCCAGCGTTTGCAGGATGCCGGCGCGTTGGTGATCGGCAAGACCAACACCGACGAATTCGCGATGGGATCCAGCACGGAAAACAGCGGCTTCTTCACCACCCACAACCCGTGGAATCTGGAACGGGTTCCCGGCGGGAGCAGCGGTGGCTCCGCGGCGGCGGTGGCCGCGGATGAGACGCTGGCCGCGTTGGGAACGGATACCGGCGGCAGCGTGCGCCAACCCGCCTCCCTCTGCGGTGTCGTCGGCTTGAAACCCTCCTATGGCCGGGTCAGCCGTTACGGGCTGATCGCCTATGGCAGCAGCCTGGATCAGATCGGGCCCATCACCAAAGACGTGGAAGACGCGGCCCTGCTGCTGGGCGCGATGGCGGGTCACGACCCCCACGACAGCACCAGCCTGGAAGCGTCTGTGCCCGACTACACGGCCAGCCTGAGCGGCGACATCCGCGGGCTGCGGGTGGGTGTGCCTGCGGAGTATTTCATCGACGGGATGGAGCCGGATGTGGAGGCGGCGGTGCGGACAGCCATCGAGCACCTGTCCGGGCTGGGCGCAGAGATCGTGCCCATCCACCTGCCCAACACAGACAAGGCCCTGCCCGTCTATTATCTGATCGCCACCGCCGAGGCCAGCGCCAACCTGTCCCGCTTCGACGGCATCCGCTTTGGTCCCGGCGGCAAGGCGGACCGGCTGCTGGACAACTACCGGCAGGGGCGGGGGCGGGGCTTTGGCCGGGAAGTGAAGCAGCGAATTATGCTGGGCACCTACGCCCTGAGCGCGGGCTACTATGACGCCTATTATCTGAAGGCCCAGCAGGTGCGCACGCTGATCAAACGGGATTTCGAGGCGGCTTTTGGGGATGTGGATGTGATTGTTTCGCCTACATCGCCCACCACTGCCTTCCCCATCGGCGAGAAGGCGGACGATCCGTTGGCGATGTATCTGGCCGATATTTTCACCGTCAGTCTGAACCTGAGCGGAATGTGCGGTATCAGCATTCCCTGCGGTTTTGACCGGAACAATCTGCCCATCGGTCTGCAAATCCTGGGGCCGTCGCTGGGCGAAGAGACGATCTTGCGCGCCGCACATGCCTACGAGCAGAGTACGGGATGGCACGCGCGGAGGCCAGTGATCAGTTATCAGTAATCAGTGAGCAGTGACGAGACCCACTGATGACTGATTACTGATTACTTCTGTTTCCCGAACGACACGAGTAATCACCCAATGAACCAATCAACCAACTACCCCCCCAATCGACGGAGAGCGGCCAGTGCCGGCGGCCGGCGACCACTCAGTTGAGCCTGCTGAGGGTTGTGCAATCGGCGCACCAGGGCCTGTCCGCTTATCCAGAAGTTGAACTTCTCGGAGAAGTTCAACTTCTCTAAACTATCTCCATCGAAAGGGACGACCGTAACCGGTCGAATTGAACCATGACTTTGACACCTGTGATGACCCGTGAAACGGGGAAAACCATCCACACCAATGGACACAACACCGTACGCCGCCCTCTGAACAGCCGCCTGAGCGAACGCATCCACCGGGTGCCGCCCTCGGCCATCCGCCGCTTCTTCGACATCGCCGCCACAATGGAAAATGTGATCAGCCTGGGCATCGGCGAGCCAAACTTTGTTACCCCTGCGCCCATTTTGCAGGCCGGGCTGGAGAGTATCCGCCAGGGCGACACAGCCTACACCTCCAACGCGGGTGTGCTGGAACTGCGTCAATCCGTGGGCGAAATGTTACAGCGGCGCTATGGCGGGCCGGCCTACGACCCGGAGCAGGAAGTGCTGATTACCGTCGGCGTGAGCGAGGCGATGTATCTGGCCATGCAGGCCATCCTCGACACCGGCGATGAGGTGATTGTGCCCCAGCCCTGCTTCGTCTCCTACACGGCGGATGTGATTCTGGCCGGGGGTACGGTTGTGGATGTGCCTACCTACGCGGCCAACGATTTCGTTGTGACGCCGGAGCAGATCGAAGCAGCCATCACCCCGCGCACAAAGGCCCTGCTCATCGGCTATCCCTGCAACCCCACAGGGGCAGTGATGAACCGGCAGGAATTGATGGCGATTGCCCAGGTTGTGGAGAAACACGACCTGCTGGTGATCTCCGACGAAATCTACGACCGGCTGGTCTATGGCAGCCACGAGCACGTGATGTTTGCCAGTCTGCCCGGCATGGCCGAGCGCACGATCCATCTGGGTGGGATGAGCAAAGATTACGCGATGACCGGCTGGCGGATCGGCTACGCAGCGGGCCCGGCGGACCTGCTGGGCGCGCTGCGCAAGATTCATCAATACCTGATTATGTCTGCGCCCACCGCGGGGCAGGCCGCGGCCCTGGCCGCGCTGACCGACCCGGTGGCTGAGTTGGCCGTACACGAGATGGTGGCCAGCTACGACAGCCGCCGTCGTCTGATTGTTGGAGGGCTGAATGCCATCGGGCTAGACTGCTTCGAGCCGAAGGGCGCGTTTTACGCCTTCCCCAGTGTGCAACGAACGGGCATGGACGAGCACGAATTTGCCGAGCGCCTGCTGGTGGAGGAGCAGGTGGCGGTGATTCCGGGCAGCGGATTTGGCCGGGGCGGCGAGGGCCACGTGCGCTGCGCCTACGCGACCAGCCAGGAGAACATCGAAATCGCGCTGGAGCGGATGCAGCGTTTTATGCGCCGGCATGGGTAGAGAGATGAAACGTAAAGCGTGAAACGTGAGATTACGTGATGTACTCTCACGTTTCACGTTTCTGGCCGAGGGAATAATGCACAGGACGTCGTTTCTGTCGCGATTCGATTACGGGGAGGTCGCCGATGTACATCCAGGATCAGGTCAATTGGGTCAATTTTGACGACGAGATTCTCGCCTTTTACAAAGCCATCGGCGTGGACACCATCCACCTGGAGTTACGCGCCAGTGTAGCCAAAGCGGACGAAACTCTGGGCAAAGACCTGTGCGAGGGCAAGGATTGCACGGATCGCTTTGCCTGGGCGCGGGAACGGGTGGAAGCCCACGGCATGGCACTCAACAACGTTTTCATGTCCTGCTGGCCGGAAATTCCCCTGGGCCAGCCCGCAGCCGACGAACGCATCGACGCCTGGCAGCGGATGCTGGAGTCTCTGGGCCGGGCCGGGATTCCCTATCTGGGCTGGAACTTCAAGCCGATGGGCAACTTCCGCACGACTTCTGATACCGGGCGGGGCGGGGTGAAGTACAGCACTTTTGACTACGCCGAGTTTATGCAGAACCGTCCGTCCCTTCACGAACCGCCGGTGAGCGAGGCCGAAATGACCGCACGCATGGAAGGCTTCCTGCGCGCAGTCATCCCCGTAGCGGAGAAGGCCGGTGTACGTATGGCCCTACACCCGGACGATCCGCCTGTACCGGAAGCGTTGGGCGGTGTGGCCCAAATCTGTTCCACGCCGGAACAGTTCCGCCACCACTTCAGCGTTGTTGACAGCCCCAGCAACCGGATGCTCTTCTGCCAGGGCTGTATGACCGAAGCGCTGGGGCAGGGCGTCTACGACTTCATCGCCGAGATGGCCGCCGCCGATAAGATCGGCTGGGTTCACTTCCGCAATGTGCGGGGACAACTGCCCCGTTTCACCGAAGTTTTCATGGACGAAGGCGACATCGACATGCGCCGGGCCATGCAAATCTACCGGGACAACGGCTTCAACGGCCCGTATATGATGGACCACACGCCGAAGTTCCCTGTGGGGCGCTCGGAATGGCTGGGCAAAGCCTACGCCAACGGCTACATCCGGGCGCTGCTAAAAACCGTTTACGGGTGAGGGAAATTTCACCGCGGAGACGCGGAGTTCGCGGAGGAAGCGCGGAGGAATTCAGGAGAAAATCTCCGCGCTCCCCGCGCCTCCGCGGTGTGCTCTTTGGCTTTTTGCAGTGGAGTCATCTCTTATGCTCCTCACCCACGCCCTGCGTATCTCCCCCAATCCTGCGCATCCACCTGTCGTCGCCTTTGCGGGCGCGGGGGGCAAAAGCGCCGCGCTCTTTCGTCTGGCCGGGGAGATCGTCGCGGCAGGCCAACGGGTTGTTACAACAACCACCACCCGCATCGGAGCCGAACAGATTGCCCTGGCCCCAGCCCATCTGCTGGTGACTGGCCCGCAGATCGACTGGGCCGCATTGGAACAGGCGCTGGACAGCCACGGCCACTGTCTGCTTCTCTCCATTGACCAGCCGCCCAAAGCCAGCGGCGTCGATCCCCGCCTGGTGGATGCACTGGCCCGGCGCGCGCCAGAATTGAACCTGGCCGCAGTTCTGGTGGAAGCCGACGGCAGCGCCCGCCGCCCGGTCAAAGCTCCGGCCCCCCACGAGCCGGTGATCCCCGACGCCACAACCCTTCTTGTGCCAGTGCTGGGACTGGATGCCATTGGTCTGCCCCTGGCCGAACCCCACGTTCATCGGCCAGAACAGTTGCGTGGGTTGCTGGGCATTGCAGACCCGGCCACCCGTTTCACCCCGCAGATGGCGGCCCGCCTGCTCCTCCATCCCCAGGGCGGGGCCAAAGGCCGTCCCGCCGCCGCCCGTTTGCTGCCGCTCCTCAACAAAGCCGACAATCCATCCCGGCGGCTGCTGGGACGGCTGATCGCCCATCTGCTGGCGGGCCGCGGCCAATCGTCGTTGTTGGGCGCAGTCGGCGCGGCCAACGGTGAACCTGTGCTGGAGCGCTGGGGGCCGACTGCCGCGGTTGTCCTGGCGGCTGGGGCTGCCCGGCGGATGGGCGCACCGAAGCAACTGTTGGAAATCGACGGGGAGGTGCTGGTGCTGCGGGCGGCGCGCCTGGCGTTGGAGAGCGGGGCAGATCGGGCGCTGGTGGTCAGCGGTGCCTATGGGGAACGGGTCGAGGCGGCTCTGGCGGGTTTACGGGCGATAGCGGGGGAGAGGCTGCGTCTGGTCCACAACCCGGCGTGGGAGATGGGACAGGCGTCCAGCATCCACGCCGCAGTCCAGGCCCTATCGGTTGACTGTCAGGCCGCGCTCTTTTTTCCGGTGGATCAGCCCAATCTGCCTGTCTCCCTGCTGCGCCGCCTCTGGCAGCCCTGGCGGGAGGGAAGCAACCGGGTGGCGACAGCGGTGGACGGGGAGGTGCGCGGCGCGCCGGCTATCTTTGACCGCCGCTACTTCCCGGAACTCCTGGCCCTGCGCGGGGATCAGGGCGCACGGCCACTGCTCAAGAGGGATGCAGGCGGAGTGGTCACAATGCCGACAACCGCTTTCGCATTGGCGGATGTGGATACGCCGCAAGATTGGGCGAGGTTGGCACGAACGTAAGTTGGGTTCTTGCGGCGCAAGCTACAGGGGAATCCCCATTCACCCCTGCCGGAAGAACCCAACCTACAGACGCTGCTCCGCCTCCCAGGCCGCCGCGATCATCGCAAAAATATCGGTCTCTGTCACTATCCCGATCACCCGCAGCCGGTTGGAGTTCTCGCTCTCTGCCTCCACCACCGGCATCCCTGCAATTTTGTGGCGCAGCATCTCTGTTACCAATTCCCCAATGGTGGCATCGGACCCAATAGTGACGACATCCCGGGTCATAATATCGTCCACTCCCAGCCACTCC
>JACQGT010000072.1 GCA_016199425.1 Chloroflexota bacterium | reverse complement strand
TCACCGGCCTGGCCAGCCTGAACCCGCGCCTGCTGGTGCTGGCCGTGCCCTTTTTGCTTTACGTGGCCCTGGGCATTTGGGAGAAGGCACCGCCGCTCCAATTGAGCGCCCGGCGCACGCTGCAACCCAACCGGCTCTTTCAGGGCCAGCCGGCCCAGGTAACGCTTTCCTTCACCAACACCGGCGCGCGCCTGGCCGACCTGCTGGTGGAAGATGTGCTGCCCGACGGGCTGGAGGTGGTGGAGGGCGACACCCGGCTGCTGCTCTCCCTGACCAGGGGGGAGACGGCGGAGATTGCCTATACAATTGTGGGCAAACGGGGGTTGCACACCCTGCCGGGGCCGCGGTTGACGGTCAGCGATTCCCTCGGCGTCTTCCGCGCAGAGAGCCAGCTAAAACTGCCCAGCGTCCTCTTTGTCCTGCCCGTCGTCCACAAAGTGCCGGCCGTCGCCATCCGCCCGCGGCGTGTGCGCGTCTATCCCGGCCAGATTCCGGCGCGCACGGGCGGTTCCGGCGTGGAGTTCTTCGGCGTGCGCGAGTACCAGCCCGGCGATCCCCTGCGTTGGATCAACCACCGGGCCGGCGCGCGCTACGAGCAGACGCTCTTTGTCAACGATTTCGAGCAGGAGCGGGCGGTGGATGTGGGGCTGATTCTGGATGTGCGCGAGACCACAAATCTGTTTGTCCACGGCGGTTCACTCCTGGAACAGACCATCGACGCCACTGTCACCCTGGCCGACGCCTTCCTCGCCTACGGCAACCGGGTCGGTCTCTTTCTCTACGGCGGCGCGATCGACTGGACCTTCCCCGGCTCCGGCAAAGTCCAGCGCGAACGCATCCTGCGCGCCCTGGCCCGGGCCAAAATAGAACGTAGCCAGGTCTTCGACAAACTGAGCCACCTGCCCACCCGTCTCTTTCCCGCGCGTTCCCAACTCGTCCTCATCAGCCCGATGCAGCCCGACGACCTGGACGACATTGTGAGTCTGCGCGCCCGGGGCTACGATCTGCTGCTGGTGACGCCCGACGCCATCACCTTTGAAATGAAAACGCTGGAAGCGACCCGGCACGCCCAACTGGCGGCACGGCTGGCCCAGTTGGAGCGGGGACATCTTCTGCGCATGTTGGGCCGGGCCGGTGTGGACATCTTCGAGTGGGATGTGGAAACGCCCTTCCATCAGGTGGCCCACCGCGCCCTGGGCCGCACCCGTCTGTGGAGCCAAAGTCTATGACTGCGACGATTCGTATGTTGACGGGTCTCTGTATCGGGGCGGCGACGCTTTGTCTGGCCGCGGCTTTCGTCGCCAGCAGTTGGTGGAGCAGTCTGGCGATGTTGGGCATCGGCCTGCTCTGGTTGAGCGTTCTGCGCCACGGCAATGGCCGTGTGGCCGATTGGGGACTCTTCTTTTTTGTTCTGGCGGCAGTCTGGGGCGGTTTGCAGGGATTGGCCTGGGGTTGGCTGCTGACGGCTGTGGTGGCCGGGTTGGCCGGCTGGGATCTGACCCACTATCTGGTCCATTGGCAGGCCGCGCCGGAACGCCGGGGAGAGCGCGAACTGGTGCGCCGCCATCTGCTGCGGCTGGCTGGGATGGCCGTGGGTAGCTGGCTGCTGGCCGGACTGACGCTCTTCGTCACTGTCCGCTTCAACTACCTCTGGGCGCTGGTACTGGCCGGGGTTGCCGTCTTTCTGCTGACGCGAGCTCTGCGCAGGCTGCGCAGCCGTGGCGCGGCGTGAAACCGTTTGTGATACAATACGGACATCTATCCCGAAAAAGGAGACGGATTGACGCGGATTATCAGGATTTGCACAGATAAAATCTGCCGGGTGCCCCCTGGGCGCTGCGTTCCCATTTTCAACGTTATCAGTGCCTGTCCGGAGAAGGAGATGAGGAATGTATACAACGTTGATTTCAACCGATGAACTGGCCGCTGCCTTGGACGCTGCCAGGGTGACCGTCGTCGATTGCCGCTTTTCCCTGGCCGACAAATCGGCGGGGCGCAGAGCCTACACCGCGGCCCACATCCCCGGCGCGGTCTACGCCAATCTGGACGAAGACCTCTCCGCGCCAATGGCTTCCAATCGGGCCGGTGGCCGCCATCCCCTGCCCACGCCAGAGGCGTTCGCCCGCACGCTTTCGGCCTGGGGCATCGGCAACGACACCCAAATTGTGGCCTACGACGACGGCCCCGGCGCGATGGCTGCCCGTTTCTGGTGGATGCTGCGCTGGCTGGGCCACGACGCGGTGGCAGTGCTGAACGGCGGCTGGGCTGCCTGGCAGGGGGAGAATCGGCCCGTCGAGAGTGGCATACACACACCCTCACCGGCGCACTTCGTCCCGCACACGCGACCGGAAATGGTTGTCAATGTAGAGAAGGTCTACCAGTACACGGCCAGCGGCGGCGCGCTGGTGATCGACGCCCGCGCCGCGGATCGCTTCCGGGGCGAGAACGAAACCATCGACCCGGTGGGCGGCCACATCCCCGGCGCGACCAACTACTTTTACGGCCAGAATCTGGCGGAGGGCCGTTTCCTCTCCGGCGATGAACTGGCCCAGCGCTATCGGGCACTGATTTTGCAGCGCCCCGCCGCGGAAGTTATTTTTTATTGTGGCTCCGGTGTCACGGCCTGCCACAATCTGTTGGCAATGGAACACGCGGGGCTGGGCATGGCCCGTCTCTATCCCGGCTCCTGGAGCGACTGGAGTAGCGATCCCGGTAGGCCGCGCGCGCAAGGATAAGCGCCTGACTGTTACACCCGCAACAAATTCCAACTGTCCAATAAAAGTTGCACTTCCCAACTGACGGACGTATACTACACGTCAGTTTGGGCGGCTGCCACATCGCCAACACCCCATCACACCCTCGCAGCGCCCTCCTATGCGTGCAAGCGCGTCTGGCCTTCTCTACAGAGAATCCAGCCAGGCCAGCAATCCCTTGTTTTTCTCGTGTTCAGTTTCTCGTTCCCTTGCGCCCTCAGCGGCATTTTCCGTCTTTGCCGCCGGACCAGCGCTCCACGGCCGTGGCATCCACCCCGGCGCGTGGCTGGCCGCGTAGCCCGCGTTGCGCTGGTCAAAGGCCGGGTTGAGCAATTCGACGCCGGCGTGGAGCAGGACGTACTCGGCCCAGCGGGCCTGGCGATTCTTGACGCGAAAGTACATTTTTTGCGAGTCAAAGCCGTACCAAAAGGTGTCCACGCCGTAGTCTTTGAGAATTTCGCGTGCCTCATTTAGCGTGTGCTTGCCGTCCTTATCGGCGCGGGCGATCTCAAAGCCGTAGCCGAGATCGCCATAAGCCAGACCCCGAATGAGACCTTCCAAAATGTCTATGACATTGAGCGGACCAAAAAGATCATCAAAGGTATCCATAAACCCTCATTTCGTGCAAACAGATGTTCTAATAATCGAATTATCGATCCACAATATGTAGT
>JACQGT010000440.1 GCA_016199425.1 Chloroflexota bacterium | reverse complement strand
TGGCCCCGCTCAGATTGGCCAGGGTCAGGTCTGCCCCGCGCAGATCGGCGTTCTGCAAGGACGCGCCGGCCAGGCTGGCCCCCTGCAAGGAGGCAGCGGTCAAGTTGGCGCTGGCCAGATTGGCCCGTTCCAGGTTGCTCCCCACCAGGTTGCTGCCGCTCAGGTTGGCCGAGTTCAGCCGGGCCTGGCGCAGGTTGGCCGCGGTCAGACGTGATCCACCCAGGTCCACCCCTTCCAGATCGATGCGCGCCAGCCAGAGGGGGCCGGGTTGGTTCATCAGGATATACAACTCCAGGGGTAGCTGGTTGATGCCCTGTTGGGCCGGCGCAGCCACCGCTGCCGACGGCGCAAAACGCCCATAGGCCAGAAAAGCCAGCGCCAGGACCAATCCCAGCGCGAAAACGCCATAACGCATTCGCCACATAGCAGACACTCCCACAAGAGATTTGAACCGCAAAGGATTCCAAACAAAGAAAAGCGGACGTAGATTGATCTGATTGAAATACAGATTCACACTGATTTCTGCACTAACCGAAAAGTCGTTTTCCACTACAGAGCATCTGGTTTCGAATCCGCTTCAATCCGCCAAATCTGCGTTCTATTCTCAGCGCAAATCAGTCCAGATCATGAGAATCTGCGTCCGTTATCTCCAGCCAGCCAGGGCTGCGCACCCATGAAGTTGGCGAAGAAAACCACAAAGACCGCCAGCATCAGCCCCACGATCCCGGCCAGGGCCGTGGTGGTGATCAGGCCCAGGCGCGCCAAAGGCTTCATCGGCTCCACCGCCGGCGAAGCGAAACGCAGCTCGCTGTTGGTGACTGTGCGGGTCAGGTTCAACTCGGCGCTCTTGTTGCGCAGAGTATTCAACGTACTCAAGGCCAGATCCCGCCGCCGGGTCAACTGATCCCGCTGCGCGCTTTGGCTCTCCCGCTGGGCTTCCAGAGACTGAATCTCTTTTTCCAGCTTGTCGATGGCCTGCAACAGGGGTTCAGCGCTGGCTGTATAGGCGGGCACATCTTCCAGTCCCTGCAACTGCAGTAATTCTTTGGCGCGCTCCTCGCTCAGCAGGGACAAGGGCGTATCCGTAGCCACCTGCTCGGTCAAGGCCGAAAGCGCGCCGGTGTCAAAAAGACTGGGATACTGGAGTTGGATCGACTGGAAAAGCGGCGTGGTGGAGGAGAAGACCGTAGACACCTGGGCCAGAGCGCCCATGCCAAAGAGTTGGGTATACCTGGACTGAATGGCATCCGACAGACCGGTGCCGCCCGTGCCATCCGCAAATACGGAAGGCAGAGTGCCCACATCGAACAACTCGCCATACTTCGCCGTCACCGCAGAGAGCAATTCGTTATCCTGCCAGACCGAATCCGAAGCGGCGTTCAAAGCATCCAAAGAAAACAAATCTTCGTATTTCACCAGCAGCGCCTGGGAAAGCGCGCTGTTGTCGATCCCATCGGCTGCCTGGGCCAGAGGACCCAAGGCAAACAATTCCTGATATTGTTGTTGCAAGGCAGCGAAGAGGGGGTCGTCGGACGGGCGTTGCGGTGACAAGAGATCGTAGCCCTCGTTGTTCAGAACTGTGCGCGACTGGGTAGCAATCAAACGGTCCAGTTCAGAGATGCGCGCTTTCAGCACAGAGATCAACGCTTGCAGATCAGTGCCTTGCTCAACGGCGCTGCTGCCGGTGAAATCGGTGGTCTCCAGATGCAGTTGCAGATCGCCTGGCAAACTGGCCGACGACGCAAAGATCTCTGTTTTCAACAGCATCAGCGCCAGCCCGTTGGTGGCCGCGCCCGCCTCCCCGCCCAGAGTGGTCTGCAGCCACAATCCCTCTGCTTCGCTCTGCAGACGGGCCAGTTTGCGCCGGGTGTCGTAATAGCGGGCCAGGGTCTGCAACTTTTCTTCCACCTGCTCGTTGAAGACGACAACTTTGGAACGGGCATCGGCGCTGGCATAAGCGTCGAAGAGTTGGCTGGCCGCCGCCTGTTCCTTGGCCAGCGCACTCAACCGGTTGTCGATCTCCGTATTGACGTATTGGGCAAAGATGCGCGCCCGCATCTCCTGGGCTTTGTCCACAGCCTGCAAGCGGTTGGCGACCAGATTGTCCACGTAGGTATTGAAAACCTTGCGCCGGATCTCCTGGTCTCGAGAGAGGGCCAGGAGTTGATTGCTCAATTCTGTATCCGTATACTGATCGAACAATTGCTGGCGCGCCGCCTGATCTTTGCGAAAGGCCTTGAGCCGGCTGTCCGAATCCGCCTGGATCAGCGCCGAGATAATGCCTTGCTTGGCTTCCTGCTCTTTGTTAAAGGCCAGCAGCCGGTTGCTGGCCTGGGCATTGATAAAGGCAGAGATGATCTGGCTTTGGGCGGCCAATTGTTGGTCCACAATTGTGGTGATGGCAGTCTGCCGTCCCTGTTGCAGGCTCTGAATAATATCGCGTTTCTCGGCAATCAGGCGGTTCAGGCGGTCGACCTCATTCTGCGCGATGAACTCCTCCAGACCCCTTTGGGCCTGCTCATAGGTCGTCTGCGCCAGACCCAGCTCCACTTCCACCGATGCTACCAACTCCGCTGGCACTTCGCCGTAGAGCCGGTTGATCTGGATCACATAGTTCTCGGCCCAGGCGCTGGCGATAGCAGCCGCCTTCGCAGCCGTACTCGCCTCGACCGTAATCCGGATCAGATCGCTGGTGCTGGTAGTGGTACTACCTTCCAGCTTGCTCAGTTCAGCGCTGACCTGTTCCAACAACTGAGCTGGCTCTCTTTCTTCTTCGTCCAATAAATCGCCCAGTTGATCGATCACAGCCTGGGCAATGCCGCCACTGTGGATCAAGCCAACCAACGCTGCCCGTCGCGCCGCATAGTCGATCACCCGAGCGTTTGCCGTGGCATCCCCTTGCGCCACCGAGGTCTGGAAACGCTCATCAAAATTGATACTACTTTGGGTGCGGGCGATGGCAACTGTGGCTGAGGCTTCGTAGACCGGGGGCAGTACAAAGCGGCTGAGCAATACCAATGCAGCAGCAGCCACAGCAGTCAGCAGTGCAATCAGCACGATCTCACGCCACCAGGCGACCAGCACCAGTACGTATTGGCGCAGGTCGATCTCGTCTTCGGGCAGCCAAACGTCGGGCGCTGGGTTGGTTGGTCGGTTGGGGAGTTCAGGGTTGCTGACAGTCATAAGGCGGTGAGTCCGATATGAGATATTTTTTCTGTGTAACAAGAATTTACTATACCACAGGGGACGACGACGACAAATTCCGTATGGATTGGTAACTGCTCCGCCAGGCGAAGAAAGGGACGCAGATTTTCACGATCTGAATCGATCGGCGCTGATTCGGGCAGAAATCCGTGAAAAATCTGCGAAATCTGCGTCCCCTTTTTTGTTGTTATCAGCAAGAAGTGCCGCTGCTGTAGAACTCTCCAATTGCCTGCACCACCCGTTCCAGCATAGCGTCGCTCAATTCCGGGTAAATGGGCAGGGCCAGACTCTCCTGGGCCGCGCTTTCACTCTGTGGAAACGCGCCTTCGCGCAAACCCAAGCCAGCGAAGCACTCCTGCAGATGCATGGGCAGGGGATAGTAGACCTCCGTACCGATCTGCTGCTGTTTCAAATAGTGGGCGAGTCCGTCCCGGCGCTCGGCCCGGATCACGAACTGGTTGTAGATGTGCCGTCCATAACCAGCATCCACAGGCAAAACCACCCGACCATCGGATACCAGTCCGCTGGCCGCCAATCGCCGCCGGTAGCTCTCGGCGTTGTGTTGGCGGGCCGCAGTCCACCGGTCCAGGTGGCGCAGCTTTACCCGCAGCACAGCCGCCTGCAGGGCATCCAGGCGAAAGTTGCCGCCTACCACTTTGTGGTGATATTTGGGGCGGGCACCGTGTCCCCGCAACAACTTCACCCGATCCGCTAGCTTCGGGTCATTCGTCGTCACCAGCCCCCCATCGCCGACGCCGCCCAGATTTTTGGAAGGGAAGAAACTGAAACAGCCGCAATGACCGATGCAGCCGGCCCGCCGCCCCCGATACTCAGCACCGATGGCCTGGGCCACATCCTCGATCACGTGTAGTCCGTGACGATCCGCAACCTCCATCACCGGGTCCATCTCTACCATCTGCCCATAAAGATGCACAGGCAGGATCGCCCGCGTCCGGGGCGTAACCGCATCTTCCAGCGCAAATGGATCGAGATTGTAAGTGGCTGGGTCAATGTCCACAAAGACGGGCTTGCCTCCCAGACGCACGATCGCGCCGGCGGTGGCAAAAAAGGTGTAGGGCGTGGTGATCACCTCGTCGCCCGCCTGGAGATTGATAGCCATCAGCGCCACCAGCAGGGCATCGCTGCCGGAGGATACGCCGATCCCGTAGCGGCACTGGCAATAGGCGGCCACTTCGGCTTCCAGTGCCTCCACCTCCGGGCCGAGAATGAAATACTGGGATTCGAGAACCCCATCGATGGCGGCGCGCACTTCCTCCCGGATCGTGGCGTATTGGGCTTTCAGGTCGAGCAGAGGCACAGGGACACCCATTCGGAACTCCTCTATGAGGATTCAGACAATCCGTAAATTCTGTAATCTGTGTTCTATTTTTCAGGACGGTATCAGCGCAGATCAATTCAAATCATGAAAATCTGCGTTCGCTTGTGCAGGCAGGGGCTGATCTTCCGGCCAATCCAGACAGCGCAGCAGACCGGGCTTCTCCTCCCGGTAACGCCAGCCGCTCTCTGGGCAAACCCAATCACCTGCCCCGTTGCGGGTCGCCAGCCGGTGGCCGTGGCGGCTCATCCAGCCCTTTTGCACAGCCGGCACGCCCAGCATCAGCGCGTAGTCTGGCACATCCCCGCGCACCACCGCGCCGGCACCGATGAAGGCATAGCGCCCGATGGTGGCTCCGCAGATGATCGTGGCATTGGCTCCAATCGTCGCACCCCGTTTGACCAGCGTCGGTTCGTAGATGTGACGACGCACGATTTGCGAACGAGGATTGACTACATTCGTAAAGACACAACTGGGGCCGCAGAAGACGTCGTCCTCCAGCACAACGCCGTCGTAGATAGCGACATTGTTCTGAATTTTTACATTGTCGCCGATGATCGCGCCGCCCGCCACCAGCACATTCTGGCCCAGAACACAGCGCTCCCCAATGCGGGCGTGGGCCATCACATGACAAAAATGCCAAATTTTTGTGCCCGGGCCGATCGCACACGGCTCGTCCACATAGGCGCTGGGGTGGACATAATAATCGGTAACAATCCGTGAATTCTGCAATCCGTGTTCTATACTCATTTCGTCCTACATAAGACTGTCCGAACTATCCATTGGCAGATGCACCGGCTCGCCGTTCATCACCAGCGAGCGCTGGGCAGCCTGCAACACCCGTAGCACACGCAGACCGCTTGGCCCGTCGGTCACAGGGGGGATGCGCTGGGTCATCGCATCCAAAAAGGCCTGGCACTCCAGACGCAGTGGCTCGTCACCGGCATAGGCCACCCCTTCGCCCTCCCGCCGCACAGGCACGGGCTGCCCCTCCTGCCATTCCACCCGCTGATCGTAGAGCACAAGCTGCTTGGCCACGTCGTCAAAGACGGCCATCTTGCGGCTGCCGATCACCACCAGCCGCTGCTCTTTGAAGGGGTGCAGCCAGGAGACGTGGATATGGGCGCGCACGCCGTTGTCGAAGAGCAGATTGGTCATCGTCACGTCGGCAACGTTGGGCTGAATGTAGTTGCCGCCACAGCAGACCACTTCAAAGGGCAACGCGCCCACCATCCGCAGGATCACGGCGATGTCGTGGGGCGCAAAGCTCCACAAAATGTTCTCCTCGCGCCGGATGATGCCCAGACTCAAGCGGTTGGAATAGATGTACTGGATCGTCCCCAGCCCACCCCTGCGCACCAGATCGTACAGGGCCACAATGCCCGGATGATACTCCAGCACGTGGCCCACCATCAAAATACGCTTGTGTTCAGTCGCCAGCCCGACCAGACGAGACCCCTGCTCGTAGGTGAGGGCCAGAGGTTTTTCCACAAAGACATCTTTGCCGGCCAGGAGTGCCCGCTTCGCCAGCGCAAAGTGGGTTTCGGCGGGTGTAGCAATGACAACGCCGGATACGTCCGAAGCAAAGACGCTCCCCACTTCGTCGAAGACAGGGATACCCGGTGCCAATGCGGAAGCCATCTCGCGCCCGCTGGGCGTCACATCACAGACAGAAGCCAGCGCGCCCAGTGCGTGAAAGTTGCGCACCAGATTCTTGCCCCAGTAGCCGCAACCGATGACTGAAACCCGCGCTGTTGATAGGATCAATTGCTTTCGCTATCCCGATAGTGTGCAAGAAGCGTTACCGCCTCTTCCCATTCCCAGAAATCACTTTTATAATTGGGTGTGTTCAAAATGAGTTGGAGGAGTCAGGCATCCCTTCGACAGGCTCAGGACACCGCCTCAGATGCCGCCC
>JACQGT010000439.1 GCA_016199425.1 Chloroflexota bacterium | reverse complement strand
GTCGTCCGTCGTCTGTCGTCTGTCGTCCGTCGTCCGCTGCGCTGTTCGCTTCTTCTCCTGCCAGCGTCTTCAGAAGCAAATCGCGGGGAATCGGCTCGCCGGGCGCAAAGCAGGCGGCCCGGCGCAGGAGGGCCAGGGCCAGGGCGTCGGCGGGGTCGTCCGGGTGCAACCGGTCGAAGCTGAGGGCAAAGGTGCGGGCCACGTGCTGTTCGTGGCCGGTGGGCGAAATGCCGCCGCTCTGCAGGGAGGGATGATTGAGGATGTCCACCCGGCGCAGGTCGTCCCGATAGGCGGCGGGGGTGACGCTGTGGCGGTAGCGGTGCAGATAGCTGCCCGCCAGATGGAGGGCCAGGGGCAGATCGCCCAACTCGGCGGCCAGAGCGTGTAACTCCGGGTCGGCGGCGGGCAGGTCGGCGCGGAACTTGCGCAGGAAGGCCACACTTTCGGCGCGGGGCAGCACGCCCAGAGCCAGGCTGCGAACCCCCAGCACCAGGTCCCAGGCCGAGCGGCGGCTGGTCAGCAGCACCCGGCAGCCGCCGCTGCGGGGTCGCCAGCGGTCCAGCAGTTCCTCCTCCTCGCAGTTGTCGAAGACCAGCAGCCGGGGCGTGGCCTCCTGCCAGCGGCGCTGCACAAGCGCGGCCTGTTCGGGCAGGGGCAGGTCGGGGAAATCGCCGCAGGCCGCTGCCTCCGCCAGCACAGAGGCCGGGTCGGCAAAGCTGAGCCAGAAGACGCCGCCGGCAAAGAAGCGCCCGTAGCGATGCACAAACTCCACGGCCAGTTGGCTCTTGCCGATGCCGCCCAGCCCGGTGGCCGCCGCGATCTGGCCGATGGCTGCGGTGCTCCCCGCCCGCAGCGCCCCGGCCAAAGCCAGCAGTTCGCTCTCCCGCCCGGTGAAGAGGGGGTTATGGCCATAGGGCATCCGTGAGCCATAGGGCAGGGGCGCGTGGGGCGGCAGGTGGTCCGTGGGCAGGTCGCCGGGCGCAACGCCATCTGCCACGCCCAGCGCCTTCAGCAGGCGCGGCCACTCCCGCACCCGTCGGGCCGGGTCGCTGAAATCCACGGGCGTCAGGCGGGCCAGGCGGGGCGGCAGCTCTGGCGTGGGCTGGTACAGTAGGGGAATCAGCCGCCCGTCGTCGCCGCTCACATCCAACTGCTGGGCCAGTTGCCCGGCGAAGCGCTGCCAGTTGTCCTCCAGCCAGGCAGGGGTGATGATCAGCAGCAGGCGGCGGCTGGCGGCCAGGGTGCGCTCCCAGTTGTCCACCTTCGGGCGGCCTGGCGTGAACTCCTCCTGGGTGGCGACGGACAGACCGGTCGCTTCCAGATCGCGCTTCAGCCGCGTGTGGACCCAATCCTCCTCCGCGGGGCTGTAGGCGATGAACACGTCGTAGACGGGTGGCTCAGTCATAGGAAATGATTGTTTACACCTGAAGACCTTCTACGTCCTGCAATAAGACAGGCAGATTGTGGACGATAATCTCCCAGACAATTTCATCAGAAACCGTATCGTAGCCGTGTGCGAGGATATTGCGAAAGCCGATAATTTTACGATAATCCGTAATCTCCTCCAGAATCTCCTCATCTACATCGCGCAGACGATTCAGAGCTTCACCGATAATTTCAAACTTCCGTTCGACAGCCGAACGCAGCATATCGTCCAATTGATAGACGGCAAAACTCTTGCCGCGGACGAAGCGCTGGACAGCCTGACCCGCTTCCTGAATGTCAAAGAACAGCTTCTGTGTCTCTCGCTGCATAGAGCAAACTCTTTTCTTCTTCGATTGCTTCACGCAAAAAGGGATTGCGTATGGCGTCCAATTCCAACAGATCAACCGAACGGTTAAGCTGGTCCTCTAAAAAGAAAAGTAGCCCGAAAAAGCGATCAGAAAGAAGCCCGGTCTGGGCGCGGTCGAAGAGAACAGCGAAGTCATAATCGCTGTCGTCCCGAGCATTTCCCCGCGCGCGTGAGCCGAACAGGCTCAACTCCTGCACGCCGAATTGGTCACAGGCTGGCTGCACAAGTTTTTTGATACTCTGGAGATCATTCATAAGGGGCTGCTTTCCGCATAAGACGTCGACAACACCCGACAGGCGCAAGTATACCATTTCGTAGAGAGGGGTTCAAGTCAGATATTCTTTGCGTCTCTGCGCCTCTGCGGGAGAAATTTGATTATCTCCCGCAGAGGCGCAGAGACGCAGAGGAAGAGATTTTCTTCTTTCCCCCCTGCCCATTTTACGGTACAATATCCCCAACGAAATGCAACTTGCAACCTGCTACTTGCCACCTGCCACCCCTTCTGGAGTACCTCCCATGAAAATACGCGCCGCCTACGTCCCCGAACGCAACAGACTGACTGTTGCGGAAGTCGAACTGGACCCGCCCAAAGAGCGGGAACTGCTGGTGCGCATCCACGCCGCCGGCGTCTGCCATTCGGACCTGCACACGCTGAAAGGCGAACTGCGCACCCAACCGCCTCTGGTGTTGGGCCACGAAGGCGCGGGCGTTGTGGAAGCGGTGGGGCCGGGCGTCACCCGCTTCGCCGTGGGGGATCGGGTGCTGATCAACTGGCTGCCCGCCTGTCACATCTGCACCCAATGCCAGAGCGGGCGGCCCAACCTGTGCGAACGGCTGGCCTCCACCACCTACCAGGGCGCGCTCATCGACGGCACCTCCCGGCTGCATACGGAGGAGGGCGTCTCAGTCAAGCAATACCTGAGCGCCTCCACAATGGCCGACTACGCGGTCATCCCGGAAGATGGCGCGGTGATGCTACAGGAAGACGTGTCCTTCGACGTGGGCGCGATCATCGGCTGCGCGGTCATCACCGGCGTGGGCGCAGTCATCAACACGGCCAAAGTGCGCCCCGGCAGCAGCGCGGCCGTCATCGGCTGCGGCGGCATCGGCCTCAGCGCGGTCCTGGGCTGTGTGGTGGCGGGCTGTCACACAATCATCGCCGTGGATGTCTTCGACGAGAAGCTGGCCTTTGCCAAACAATTGGGCGCGACCCATACGGTCAACGCCCGGCAGGAAGACCCGGTGCAGGCCCTCAAGTCCATCACCGGCGGCGGCCCGGACTACGCCTTCGACAGCGTTGGCTCGGCGCGCACAATTCCCCAGGCCCTCAACGCCACCGGCCCCGCGGGTGTGACGACTGTGATGGGTCTCCACGCCGCGCTGGAGGATGTGCCCATCTCCGCTGGCCAGCTCATCTTCCAGAACAAATCCCTGCTCGGCTGCTTTGCCGGTTCCGCCCGGCCCGACATCGACCTGCCCAACCTCCAGCGCCTCTACCTGGCGGGCAAGCTGGACCTGGACAAACTCATCAGCAAGCGCTATCCCCTGGACGACATCGCCCTGGCCTTCGAGGATATGGAGGCGGGGAAGGTGGCGCGGGGGGTGTTGGTATTTGATAGTTGATATTGGGTATTGGATATTGGGTATTGGATATTGGGTATTAGATATTTCTGACCGTCAGTTTGAGTGGCTTCAGATGCTATCCTTACTACGTCAATGCCCAGCCAGAGATCCAACAATTTCGCTCAACTTCTCATTCCTTCACTACCCGCCAACAAACCCGATTACCAACAGCGCCACTTACGAAATATCCAATATCTAATACCCAATACCTATGCCAACAACCGCCCAACTCCTCGCCGAATCCCTCCACGCCGCCGGTATTTCTGTCGTCTTTGGTATGCCCGGCGGCGAAGTCGTGGCCGTGCTGGAAGCCATGCGCCAGCGGGGCATCCGCTTTGAACTGATGCACCACGAGACCAGCGCGGTCTTCGCTGCCGACGCCTACGCCCGTTCCACCGGCGGCATCGGCTGTGTGCTGACCACCCTCGGCCCCGGCGCCACGAACGCGGTGGCCGGTGTCGCCCACGCCTGGCTGGACCGCGCCCCAGTAGTCGTCATCACCGCGCAGAAGCCCGACGAATTGCTTCCCGACTACACCCACCAGGTGGTGGACCTGCACGCCATCTTCGCGCCCATCACCAAACGCACAGTCGCAATCACCGCCGAGAACGCGGCCACAGCCATCCCGGAAACAATCGCCCTCACCACACAGGGGCGACCCGGCCCGGTTCACCTCCAGATCAGCAACGAAGAGGCGGTGCGCGAAGTGAGCAGTGAGCAGTTATCAGTAAACAGTCGTGGGACGTACGCCACTGCTCACTGCACTCGGCGGAGCGTACACCTATGCACTTCATCAAACGACTGACCGATTGGCTTCGGGCTGAATCGGCAAACCGCGAATCGGCTACTGTCCAGCGGGTCATCGACGGGGATAGCGTGCTTCTGGCCGATGGGCGGGAAGTGCGTTACATCGGTATCGACGCCCCCGAACTGCACAGCGACGACCCCTGGGCCGCGGCCGCCAAAACGGCCAACATCCGGCTGGTGCAGGGCAAGCGGGTGCGCCTGGAACGGGAAGTCTCCGAAGCGGACCGCTACGGGCGGCTGCTGCGCCACGTCTACGTGGGGGATCGCTGGGTCAACGGCGAACTCATCGCCGCCGGTCTGGCCCGTGTGCGCCTCCTCGCCCCGGATGTCCAGCGGGGAGCGGAACTGGTGAAATTACAGGAAGAGGCCCAGCGCCGTCGCCGGGGGATGTGGCGACGGCGGGTCTGGTGGCGCTTTTGGGGATGAGAACACGGATTGCGGAATTTACGGATTGGATATTGGGTGGTATGTCGGCGTGACCCAATACCCAATATCCACTATCGAAAGCCCCCGCTCCACCCTACCCGGCACGAACCTCGCGGGACGCGAGCCGCCGCTGGGGGCTGAAGTCCCCCGGCTACTGGCAATCCGACCAGCCCACTTGAGGGGGCGCTGCTTTCTAGCCCGGCCGCTTCAGGGCCGGGTGGTTCGCCTGTCCGCATACGGTTTTGTCTACTCCGCCCTGGGGGAGAAGCAGCAGGCATTGGCCCACTACGCCCAGGCCCTGCCCCTGCGACGCCAAGTGAGGGACAAGTCCGGCGAGGCCACGACCCTCAACCGCTAGTCTTTAGGCGTTACGGCACGATTCCCGGAATCAGGTCTACGCGGCGTGGGCGGGGCTGTAACGAAATCGGCGCGGTTGTCGCCGGTGTCCTGGCTGCCCTCCCCGACCCGCTGCAGAGCACGGCTGTTGCTTGTCTTTGCGCCGGGGCCACTTCCCTCAAAGCAGTCGGCGCTGCCGTAACCCACAAAATCGACAATCATCTCTGCGCTGGGACACGCGCCGGTCAGCGGGTCGGCGTTACGCACCAGCGCCACTTTGCCGCTGCTGGCGCTCATTGCTGTCTCGCCTAACGCGTCTGCCGCGGGCAGGGCAACACTGCCTCCTGTGCCCTGGGCCTGTTGGATCAGATAGCTTCCGCCCGCCTGGAGTGTCCCGCTCAGAACTGTCACCAGCCACATCTTGCCTGTGGCGGACGCATACTGCACAGACCAGTCGTCCAATCGAACAGCCGCGGAACCGGCGTTGTAGAGTTCGACGAAATCGTGGGTGTAGAGCGCGCCGGCGTTGCCGCCCCCGCCGTAAATCTGGCTGATCAGCACGCGTATACTGTCGGACACAATCGGAGACGCGACGGGGAGCGTCCCGCTTGTCGGTATTCCAGGGGTGGGGAGTGGAGATTGTGTCGAGCCGGTGATCACCTGGCGGGTGAATGTCGGGAATGTGTTTGGACGAATGGACGGCGCAGTAACGGTTAGCGTCGCTCGGCTTTGTGTGATGACGTCCGTCGATTGAACCAGCGCACCGCTAACACACGCGGTCGGGCTGTTTGCACTGTTACGGGGAACCGGCTCACCCACCAGGAAGTCGTCGCCGTTGTTGCCTGTGTTGGCACAGCCATCCGTCACGCGCAGAGCGGCGGTACGGTTGTCCAAACCCGGCACGACTGCTGAACCAGCGAAGCAGTCTGCGCTGCCGAAGCCCAGCAGATCGACGAGAGTTGCACCGCCCGGGCAAGTTGTGCCCCGGGCCAGAAGTTCGCTTGTGTTGAGCAGGGCCACTTTGCCGCTGCTGGCACTCATCGGGATGGCGCCGATGGCATCGGGCGCGGGGAGGGGCGTCGTCCCGCGGCTGCCCTGGGCCTGCTGGATCAGATAGTAGCGGCCTGGCTGGATTGTGCCGGTCAGTTCCGTCTTTTGCCAGGTCGTGCCTGTGGCCGAGGCATATTGCACGGACCAGCCTGCCAGGGAGACCGGACTTGCGCCCCGGTTGAAGAGTTCGATGAAGTCGTGGGTGTAGTCCGCGCCGCTGTTGCCGCCCCCGCCGTAAATCTGGCTGATGACGACAGGCGGTTGGGCGGATTGGGCGTGCGCCAGTTGTCCGGTCAAAACAAACAAACAGACAAGAAAAAAAAGAAGTGCCCCGACGATTGGGCTGTAGCGCATCCTGGCCCTCCTGTTGTAAAAATAAGGACACGGATTATCAGGATTCGCACGGATAAAATCTGCGAAAATCTGCCGGGTGCCCCCTGGGCGCTGCGT
>JACQGT010000408.1 GCA_016199425.1 Chloroflexota bacterium | reverse complement strand
GGTTCATCCGGTCGGCCACAGGCGCGGCCCAGGCGTCGGCTGCGCCCAGCAGGACCAGCGCCAGCAGCGCAACACCGCCCAGCGCCACCCACCAGCTTTGCCCGCTCCATCGCCCCGTCTGATTGATTTGGTTATTTCGTCCGCCCATTGTTTGCGTACCTCCGCTAGGATAAATAGTTCTCATTCGTTCGTCGCTTGTTGAGCCTGTTTCGTCGCTTGTTGAGCCTGTACTGTTAGCGTGCGCCCCGGCTGCTCAACACAGTAGGGACGGTTTTGAACAGAATCTCGATGTCCCGCCAGAGCGTATAATGCTGGATGTAGTCAAGCTCCAATGCTATGCGGTCACGCAAAGAGAGATCCCCCCGACCGCTGACCTGCATAGGACCGGTGATCCCCGGCTTCATCAGCAGCCGCTGGCGCTGGTAGTCGTTGTAGAGGGCTACGATCCGCTCCTCTTCCGGTCGAGGACCCACCAGGCTCATTTCGCCCAGCAGCACATTCCAGAATTGGGGCCACTCGTCCAGACTGTAGCGCCGCAGCAACCGCCCCACCCGTGTGACCCGCGGGTCATCGACAAGTTTGAAGGCCGGCTCATCCAGAGCGGTCAGATCGATGAGTTCCGCCAGACGCTCTTCCGCGTTCACCTGCATACTGCGCAGCTTTACAATGCGAAACGAACGCCCGTGCTCCCCCACCCGTCGCTGCAAGTAAAAGATCGGCCCCCGGCTGTCCAGTTTGATGGCAATGGCCGCCAACAGCACCAGCGGCACACCTGCCAGCAGCCCCGCCAGCGCGCCCACAATATCCATGCCCCGTTTGATCAGCCGCATCCAGCCGGGGATCACTGGGCGAGTCGCGCCGGGCGGCGTTCCGACAAAGTGGACCGTTCCCGCCGCATATCCCAGAGAGAGGGCCACGGCCCGCACGGCCAGCAGACCGGGAGCGGCCACGGCCAGTTGCCAGGAGTGGCCGGCGGACCGGCGCACAAAGGGGGCAATGGAGAGGCCGTAAAGCAGCGCTGCCAGGCCAAGCAACGTCCACGCGGGCCGCAACTCGTGCCAAAATAGCGACCCCCCGGCAACCGGCAGCAAGAGCAGAATGGCCGCCCAGAGCAGCATCTGCATCTTCAGGCTTTGCGGCGTGTAACTGTCGAAAACCAACCGTTCGGGATGCCAATGGGTGAGCAGCGGTTTCCAAAAAGCGATGGCAAATTTACGCCGGGCATAGGCGGCCAATGTATTCTCGTGGCGGTGAACCACCTGAGCCTCGGGTGCAAAGAGTAGTCGATAGCCTTTGGCGGCCAGACGAAAGCTCAGTTCGTGATCCCCGTTTACCTCCAGCCGCTCGTCGAATCCGCCATTGGCGAGAAATACGTCCCGCCGGTAGCCAGCCGAGTCGATGTCGATAAAATCCAGATGGCCGGCCTTTGCAAGACGTTCGTATCGATCTTCAAATTCCACCTGGACAAACTGGGGGAGAAGTCCAGCTTGTCGGGTCGTCAGCGTACCTTTGACACCAATCACATCCGGCTGCTCGAAATGGCCGAGGAGAGACGCAGCCCAGTCAGGTTGCGCTACACAGTCGGCTGTGGTAAAGAGCAAAAGCGATGTCTGGGCGATCCTCGCCGCGTAGTTGCGGGCAGCGCTCAGATTCTCGCCTGGCAGCCGGTGCAGTTGCCAGGGTAATCCGGGATGGGCAGCCAGCCACGCCTCCACCTGTTGCCCACTTACAGCGCTGCCAGCGCTGTCTATCACCAATACCTCGAAGGAATCAGGCGCAAGCGTTTGGCCCGCCAGTCCATCCAGACAATCAATTGCTCTGTCGGCTGCATCCGTGACAATCAGAACGACAGAGCAACGCAACGGGGTAGCCATAACTGGGATTTACTCGGCCACGCCCACGAATTCAGCGCTGACAAAGAGCCGGTGGGTCGATGAAAAATCAGGCCAGCCGCTGATCAATGTCAACTCGGCGCTATCTCCCTGCGCGGTATATTGTGCGGCCAGGGCCAACTCTTCGGCGCTGGCGGTGGAAATGGGCTGGGGTTCCGAGACAGCCGTCACCCGGTAGACAAAAGTTTGCCCCTCGCTGTCGGTCAGCAAAATTTCCTCGCCGGTGGTCACGTCTCCCAGAGCCAGGGGCGCGAAAGGGGCATCGCCCAGGAGTTGGTGGCCGGAGATGACAACATTGCCCACACTGCCCGCCCGTGCGCTGTTGGGATGCCAGCCAACGCCCGCTTCGGGCAGCGCCCAGGCAGTCGTGCGCGTACCGTTGATCTCCGTCACCCACCAGCCCATGGGCGAAACCACCACATCCAGCCCAATCGCCGGGATACGCAGTTGCGCGGGAGCGTTGGCTTCGTCCGCAGCCAGGGGTTCTGTGGCCTGGGTGGTCTGGGCTGAAGCTGGCGCGGCCGGAACTGGCGTAGACTTGGCCGTCGTCGCAGAAGTGGCTGTGGGTTCAACGGCGGCCGGAGGCACGGGAGTGTCGGGCACAGCGGCCACTGGTTCGTTCAGAGCAGCCTGGCAACCGGCCAGAAACAAGGCCAGGAGCAAGGCCAGCGACCAACCGCGTCGGAGAATATTCGTGGTATAATAGGCTTGAGTCATCGGTCATTTCGTCTTTCTGTGAGGATGCGGCTAGTTTAGTTGAACGAATTATAGCAGTTCGCTACAGTAGCTGCAAACCATTTGCGTATGCCAAATGGAGTCAGGTGGATTCGCAATCCGCCTGACGGCACATCTCCTTCCACCCAATAGGCCTGAGGTTCATGCTACAGTTCGTTTTCTGGCTCTGTGTTGCGCTGATTCTCTATACATTTTTCGGCTACCCGCTTCTGATTGGCCTGGCCGCCCGCTTTTTTCCTTGCCCCAATCAGCAGGGCGATGAATTGCCTTCTGTGACTCTGCTGATTGCCGCCTATAACGAAGCAGATGTGTTGGCAGAGAAGTTGGAAAATAGTCTGGGTCTGGACTATCCGCCGGATCGCTTGCATGTGATGGTCGTGGCCGACGGCTCCACCGATGAGACGCATTCGATCAGCCAATCCTACGCCAACCGGGGCGTTGTCACCCATTTCCAGCCGGAACGTCAAGGCAAAGTGGCTGCGGTCAACCGGGTCATGCCTTTTCTTACGGACCCGGTCGTCATCTTTACAGACGCCAATTCTATGCTGGTGACCGACTCTATCCGGATGTTGGTGCGCCACTTTGCCGATCCTACCGTGGCCGCCGTGGCCGGTGAAAAGCAGGTGGATGGCGGCGGCGAGGGTCTCTATTGGCGCTACGAATCATTTCTGAAACGTTCAGGCAGCGCCGTGAGTTCCGCAATGGGCGCGGCCGGTGAATTATTTGCTCTGCGCCGCATACTTTTTACCCCGCCCGAGGCCGATTCCATTATCGAAGATTTCGTTATGTCCATGCGTCTGGTCCAGGCGGGCTGGCGGCTCATCCACGAACCCAGTGCCATTGCCTGGGAGGAGCCGATCCGCACGCTCCCAGGCGAATGGCAGCGGCGCACCCGCATCGCAGCGGGGGGTATGCAGGCCATCCGTCGCCTGTCCGGGTTGCTGACTTGGCCGTGGAGCCGCATTACCTGGCAATACGTCTCTCACCGGGTTCTGCGCTGGGCAGTGACCCCTGTGCTCTTGCCGCTGGCGCTGGTGGTGAATCTGGCCCTCTGGCCCATGCCTCTCTACCGCCTGCTGGCGCTAGGCCAGATCGCCTTCTATCTTCTGGCTTTGGCCGGTTTCTGGCAGGCCAGGAGAGGCAGACGCAATGGAATCGCCTATACAGCCTTCTTCTTCGTCTTCGTCAATCTGGCTGCTCTCGTGGGCATGGGTCGGGGCTTGACCAATCGCCAGCCTGTGACCTGGGCCAAGACTCGCTGACACCCGTACCGCACCCATTGCCTACACCAAAGGAATCTCTCTTGCAACGGCTTTGTCAGAATGTGATATACTAAAACACGCAGACAGTCGCATACAGCCGAGCAATTCAGTGAGGGAAAGAGATGGTAAAAGTCCTGATCAGTTATGATATGCGCGAGGGGCGGGAAGAGGAGTGCCAGCGCTATGTAATGCAGACCCTCGGACCGGGCATGGCCCAACTGGGCCTGCGCATCACCGATGCCTGGTACACTCTGTGGGGAAATGCGCCCCAGATTATGGGCGGCGGCGTGTTGGAAAACGAGGCCGAAGCAGCCCGGCTGATCCATTCCTCCGAGTGGAACGGCCTGATGGACGGTCTGCGTCCACTGGTTGACAATTTCCGCATCCGGGTGATCGACGCCACCGGACGCTTCCAGTTCTAAACCGACAAATATGCTTTCCACTGCCGCACGCTCTCAATTTCAGACCATTTCTTCCGCCGCCAAAGGGACGGCGCTGCTTGTCGTCCTGGAAAATGTGGGCTATATCAGCGGGCTGGACCTGCCCGATTGGGCGATGACAGTTGTAGATACCGTCACGGAAGAATACGCCAAGCTCCTTCTGCGTCTGCTCGGCGCACACCGCCGCTACGACCGGGTGGTCATTCTGGAAGATGCCGAGGTCAGCAATGAACGCATGGCCGCCGCTCTCTTTGACCTGAGCAAAGGCCATCGGGTCGATCTGCTGCTGTTGGTTCACGGCCAGAAAGAGTGTCTGGTCGCCTACCGGGGCGAGTCGTATATCGACGGCGATCTCTTCAACCGGCTGCTCGCTGCCTACCGGCAAGATCCATCCGTTCTCAACCTGGGCATTGTCTACGGTGTCAACTGCTACGGCGCATCCCTGGCCCCCATCTGGCTGGCTCTGGGCGCGGATGCAGTCAACGGCGCGGTGGGGGTCAATTGGTTTCCGGAGCCGAGCCTCTCCCTCTTTCTCGCCCGCTGGCTGAATGGCGCAGCCTACAGCGAAGCTGTCGAAACCAGCTTCCGCTGGGCGCGGCGGGTGGGCAAGCTGTTCTGGCCGGACAGGGCTGACGGCTGCGAAGACCCCCATCTGGCGGGCAGCCGGCAGATTGTCTATGGCCGCCGGGATGTGCGTATCTTCGATCCCCGGTAGGGGCGCTGCTTGCTGCGCCCCTACGCTATTTTGTCGATATTAGCAACCCCTCCACCCCGGAGAAAAACCCATGCGCATCGATCAGTTGGAAAGCCCCGCGGCCGTCGTCGATCTGGACAGGTTATCGGCCAATATCAACCGGCTTCAGCTCTATTTGGACGAACACAAGCTCGCCAATCGGCCCCACATCAAAACCCACAAAATTCCCGAGATCGCCCATATGCAAGTGGATGCCGGCGCGGTCGGTATCACCTGCCAAAAGCTGGGCGAAGCAGAAGTGATGGCCCGGTCAGGCATCAAAGACATCTTCCTGCCCTACAATCTTTTGGGCGCGGCCAAACTGGAACGGCTGATGCATCTGGCCCGCCGCGTGCGCATCAGTGTGACCGGCGACTCGGATGTAACTGTGCGGGGCTACGCCGCAGCGGCCAAAGTTGCCGGGCTGACCCTGCCTGTGTTGGTGGAATTCGACACCGGGCTGGGGCGTTGCGGGGTGCAGACACCCCAGGAGGCGGCAGACCTGGCCCGGCTGATCGCCCGTTCCACCCATCTCCATTTTGGCGGGCTGATGACCTACCCATCCAACGAGCAGACCGACGGCTTTGCGGCCGAGACCCGACGGCTGTTGGCGGTTGACGGCATCCCCGTGGAAACTGTCAGCGCGGGCGGTTCCCCGGCCCTGTGGCAGGCCCACACCCACGCCGAAGTGACCGAACACCGGGCCGGGACATACGTCTACGGCGACCGTTCGCTGATCAATTCCGGGATAATGGGCCAGGAGGAAGTGGCTTTCCACGTGATTGCCACGGTTGTCAGCCGCCCCACCAGCGAGCGGGCTGTGTTGGACGCAGGCAGCAAAGCTCTTTCCTCGGATGGGGCGCGGGGCGCAAGCGGCTACGGTCTGATTCTGGAATATCCCGACGCCCAGATCGAAAAGCTCAACGAAGAACACGGCTGGGTCGATCTGTCGGCCTGCGCGCGCAAACCTGAAATTGGCGAACGGGTGACGCTGATCGTCAACCACTGCTGCGTGGCCAACAACCTCTTCAACGAAATTGTCGGCCACCGCCAGGGCGAAGTCGAAGTCGTCTGGCCCGTCGCCGCGCGTGGGCTGCTGCAATAATCCATCGACCACCGGGACAACCGATTCCGGGAATGGACCAGGCGATGGTGGTTGACAAACTGGTAGTGGTCCATTCCCGGAATCAGCGCGCGCCACCAGATCAAAAACGCCCGGACCATCTGGTCCGGGCGTTTTCTTTCTGCGTCGAATAGGACTTTATGGAGCAACCGTGCGCTGAAAGATCAGCTTCACGTTTGTGTGAATGGTGTGGAACGGCAACTCAGGTGTGCCTAAGCCCATCCCCTGCATCACATCGCTGGGCAGTCCTTCCACCTTTGCGTTGTAGGAATTGCCCGCCATATACATCGGATAATTGTAGGCGTAATCAGGCGGATTCTTGTCCTCCGTCTGGCCGGACTCACTGCCGCCGCTCCAAAAAATCGTCAACGGCGCGCCCACAACCCGGTTGCCGCCTTCATCCACCACTTCGATATAAATGTGATGCTTGCCGCCAGCTTCCTCCTCGCTCTCCCATTTGGCCTCGATCAGCCGCCAGTAGGGCTGACCGGACACCACACTGGCGTCGGCCACGTTTACCCCCAACTGGCTCAACCGGCCATCCCAGGCTCGGGGCGGCAGGGCAGGCGCAGAGGCGGCCTGGGCCACCGGCTCCGCTTCGGGTTGCGCCTGCCGCTGCGCAAAGACAGGCACAGGCGTGGGCGGGACAGGTGTGGCTGTGGGCAGAGGCGTGGCAGTCGGCGTAATCGTCGGTGTCGCCGTAGGAATGGGTGTATTCGTCGGGAAAGGTGTATAGGTAGGGGTTGGCTGCGCACCCTCGACGGCTACAGCCATCAGTTGCCCGCCGCCCTCGGTACTCTGTAGGGAAACCAGCGCCCCCTCGCCATCCCGCATGGCTACAGCGCCGGTTACACTGGACGAGATGGCGGTCGCCTCGCCGTCGGACACCTCGGCCCCACTCAACAATCGCCCCAGAGCAGACGGCGCGGCCACACCGAAGAGATAGATTAGAATCAACAGCAGCAGGGCCAGACGCAATTTGGCTCCCAGGCTCAAGCCAGAGAACCAGACGCCGATCCCACCGGCACGTCGTCCGCCGTCTTCGGTCTGCGGTCGATAGGCTGCGGCCCGCCGTCGTTGGGACGAGAGGGTGGATGCCTGGTTGTAGGCGGCTTGGGGCTGCGCCTCGCCAGGATACGCCGGGGCCGTCATTCCTGGATCGTCCACGCGCTGGCTGAGCAGACGGCTCAGACTCATAGAAAGAGTGGGCATACGCATCATCAGCGCTTCCAACTCTTCCCGGCCAATTGTCAAGAGATCGACTTCCGTCTCGGCGTAGGCGCTCTGTCCCTGCAACTGGGTGGTGAGTACCGATTTCTCGCCAAATATCTCCCCCTCGCCCAGCACCCAACTGTTGCTGCCCGCCAGGGGCTGCATACGCACGTGGCCCCGCTCCACCAGATAGAGCATCTCGCCGGGCGAACCCGCGCGGAGAATCTGCTCCCCCGCCCGGAAACGGGTAGGACGCAAACTATGCACAACCGTTTTCAGGTCGTGGCTGCTCAGATTTGCCAACAGGGGGAAGCGGCGGTAATGGTTTTCGTCCACAGCGTCTTCGTGGGCCAAAAGCCGGGAGGCCACCACCTGATTCAATGTGGAGCCGATGCTGGGATAGAGGCCAACCAGTTCGTCCAGATCGGTCTTGTAGAGAACCCACAAATTGGTGTTGCGGGTGGCCGATGCGTCGTCCATCCGGTTCTTGCCCGTGAGCAGACTCATTTCGCCAAAGGAGCCGCCCACGCCGACCCGATCCAACTCCTCCACAATGCCCTGGGTATTCTCGGATGTGATCTCCGTCTCGCCCGCATCCACCAGATAGAGCGCATCGCCCGGCTCACCCGCCCGGTAGATCGGCTCGCCAGCAGGGACGTGATGGAGAACCAGACGCTGGGCGATAGCCTGGAGATTTTCCGGCGACATCTGGGCAAAGATCGGCGTTTGGGCCAGACGAATCACGGCCTGGGTCTGGTCGCCCTGGCTTAACCGGCTGCGCACCCGGCGGCCCAAAGCGCGCCGCAATACGGGAAAGTGGCTGCCCATACGGTGAAACTCTGCCGTGGGTAACACCCACACCAGACTTTTACGGCCCGCATAGGCACTTTCGGTGTAGCTTTTATTGGTCAACAGGGGCAAGACGCCGAAAATCTCTCCGGTCTGCACCTGCTGTGTCTCTGCGCCGGGCTGATCCGGGCGGATTTCCAGCGCGCCCTCTTCCATCAGCAGCAGACCCACGGGTTGCTCGCCAGAGCGAAAGAGCAGAGAGCCGGCAGCCACGGGCCGGGGTTGCAGACTGCGCGCCAAGCCGCGCAGCACATTGCGGGGCAGATCACCCAGAATGTTCGTATCAGCCAGGCGGGCGACCAGATAGTCCTCCATCTGGACCAGATGCTCGCCGAAATTGCGGCTCAAGGCGATGCCGATTTGAGGCTTCTGTTTGAGCAGCCCGCGCAGCGCGTCATCGCGCAGACTCCACAGTTCCAGGTCAGCCGCAGCAGTTGTCCCCATTGTGTGGTCTAGCCCACGCAGAAACTCTGCTTCCCCCAACAGACTGCCCGGCCCCAGAGTTGCCAGAGCCATGCCGTTCTCACCCAGTAGACGCACAAAACCACTTTGCACCAGCAACAGGGCGTCGCAAGGCTCGCCTGCGCTGTAAACAGCAGCGCCTTTGGCCCGGTTTTCCTGGCGCATGACGCCGGCGATTTGGGCCAGATCATCCTCCGCCAGGTCGGCAAACAGGGGCGCATTCCGAATGAAATCAATTTTCACGCGATCTCCTTTTGGTCGAGCGGTTTTGGATTCAGCGGCGAAAGGGGAAAACGCCGGCTGAATATCCCAACCATTGTACTCCAACTTTCCCCGCTCATTTCTACGACTTCCCGACAAAAGACAGACGATTCCCTGCCTATCAGGCAAAAAATCATCAATAGGTACGTTGAAAGGTCACTGTCCAGCTAAAGTGACCGTAACAGCCATTGGCTTTGATGAACGCATCGCAACTGGCCGTGTCTTTGCAAAAGCGCCCCTGAATCAAATAGTTGTGGGGAATTGTCCACGGTTTGGCCGTCAGCCCCTTCGCCACATCGCTGCTTACTTCCCGACCATCGGTATCTTTGGCAACCACAATGTCATCCCCATCCACATTGATGTCGTATTGGGCCAAACCAGGCCCCTTTTCGCCGGTCACGTGGAATTCATTGCGATAGACGCCCCGCACCGTCACGCCATCCAGCCGGTTGCCGGCAACATCCAGCACAATCACATTGAGTTCCTGCTTTTCGCCGCAATTCACCGACTCGCCGCTCAGGTAGCCGCCATTCTCCACCACATCCCACAGACGCTGGCTCTCCAGCCGGAAATCGACCCCGGCAGGCGCGGGGACAGGCGTGTTGGTAGGCGCAGCAGCCACAGGTGTGGCCGTAGCTGCCGGCGGGGCGGGGATTTCGGCCACAGCCACACCGCCCGTATCGCCGCTTGTCTCCACCAGCGGGCCGTAGACCCAGCCCAGCGTACCGCCAGCCAGCGCAATTTGCCACCAGTCGCTGCTGGGATTCTTGCCGGTGATGCGGGCCGCGACGCCGGGATTCAACGCGCCGACGACGGGATAGTTTGTGCCCGGCCCGCCGCGCACATTCATGGCTGATTGGGTGCGCACTTGCGGGTCGGCCACAGGCGTCGCGGTCGGCGGCTCTGGTGTAGCCGTAGCCGCTTCGGGCGCTGGTTCAGGCGTCGCCGTGGCCGCTTCTGGCGCAGGCGTTGGCTCGGCGGGCAGGGGCGTCGCCGTAGACTGGGTTTGGGCCACATCCTGGGCAGCCGACTGGACGGTTGCCTGGACCTGTTGGCTAATCAAACCCCTGGACTGGGCGTGGCGCGCAATGCTGTTGGAGCTCAGGCCGAGAGCCAGCGCCAGCCGCACGAGAGCGTCGGCATTGGCAAAATCCCCCGCGCTGATCGCGCTTTCGGCCACCAGTACAAGCAATTGATTGGGGTTGGGCGCATTCAGGCTTTCCAGCGCGCTGCGGGCCGCGGCCAGATCGTTGCTGGACTGATAGTCCAGTGCAATGCGTTGGACCGCCCTTGTGAGATCGCTGGTACCGGCCCCCGCATTGGAGGGTCCACAGGCAGCCAGAAGCCACAGAAGGGTCAGTAGAATCAGAATGGGGGAGAATCGAGCGAAGTGGGGGCGTCTGCTCGACTGCACATCAAAGGAACTCTTGCTTGTAGAACGCAGCGAGAGTTCCTCTACGTGGGTTATACAATCCATTGTTTTGTGTTTCACTTACTGCCTATACGGGTTTTCGTAGGCAGTTGCTCGCCTGCCCTGTAAAAACTGCCGATGCTTATCTAGCCAGGTCAGCCACCGGAATTTCTCACAGACCGACTCTTTGTTATAATCATTCCCAGTAACTATTCAGGCCAACCAGACCAGTGAGCGCAGATTGAGCGCCGTCCTGAGCTTGTCGAAGGGTAGCCGAGTCTTCGAGGCGTATCGAAATCAAGCGAACGGCACCCAGAGGGTACCCGCCCGCTGGTTTCGACAGGCTCAACCTAAAGGTTTCGATACGGC
>JACQGT010000407.1 GCA_016199425.1 Chloroflexota bacterium | reverse complement strand
GCTTGCTGCGCCCGACGCACAACGGGCGCAGCAAGCAGCGCCCCTACGACCGTTTTGCGAATGGCAACTTTCCGGGGATGAGAGCGTACTGCTTTCTATACTGAAACCTTCCGGGAAGCGGCCACAAAGTCCAGGACTTAAGGAAGCTATTCTGGCTGCTTCCCGGAAGGTTTCAGATTTCAGGTTGGTGAAAATTCAGGAAGGGAGAAAGCAATGAAGCTGTTACGTATTCAACGAAAATGGGCGGTTGTGCTGCTGGTCGGGCTGGTCGGGCTGCTCTTGCTGGTCGTCACCGGCGGCGCGCTGGCCGCGGAGTTTGGGGGTGACGAAGATGTCTACCGGCTGGCAGCGGGCGAGGTCGTCAACGACGATCTCTACGTGGGTAGCGGGGAAATCTACATCGACGGCACGGTGAAGGGCGATCTCTTTGCCTTTGGTGGTTACGTCGAAATCAACGGCATTGTCGAGGGCGATCTGGTGGCCGCGGGCGGCGGTGTTGTGATCCGCGGCCAGGTCTTGGACGATGCGCGGGTGGCCGGGGGCGGTATCGAAGTCACCGGCACAATCGGCGACGATCTCTTTGTGGCCGGGGGCGGTGGCCAGGGAATGGGCTTCCCCATGCAGTTCGGCGGGCGCTCCATCCAGCAGGGCATCCGCATCGGCGACGAGGCGACAGTTGGCGGGGATGCTGTGATCTTCGGCGGCGGCGGTCGCATCAGCGGACAGATTGATGGCGATCTCCTGGCGGGTATGGGCACTCTGGAGTTGGCGGGCCGGGTGGATGGCAACGCCGACCTGCGCGTGGGCAGCCTGCGCGTGGCCGAAGGCAGCAATGTAGCGGGCATTTTGCGCTACACCAGCCCGGACGAAATCAGCATCCCCGCCGGTGTGTCGGGGACTGTTCAGTACGAAGCGCCCCAGGCAGAGACGGAGCAACGGGCCAGTATCGTGGCACAGATGGTAGGCTGGCTTGTGCGCACAGCCCTGATGCTGGTCGGTTTTGTCCTGCTGGGCTGGCTGCTTCTGCGCTATGCGCCCGCGCTGCTTACGTCTCCCGTAGCCGCCATTGAGGAAAAGCCGCTAGAATCCGGTCTCTACGGGTTGTTGGCCGGTGTGTTACTCATATTCGTTCCTATTCTCTCTGTTCTGCTGGTTGTATTGATGTGGATTTTCTGGGGTGCATTCCCGGCCCTGGTCATGGCCTTTTTCCTGCTGGGCAGCCTGGCTCTCACGTGGCTCTTCAGCCCGCTGATCACCGGTCTGTGGCTGGGCAAGCGAGTTGTCGGCCAGGCGGGACGGGAGACGACGGCGACAATCACTCTGCTCGTCGGTGTCCTGCTGATTGTGGTAGTTGGACGCATTCCGATTGTCGGCTGGCTGGTCTATCTGGTCAGCTTTGCCCTGGCCCTGGGCGGCGTCCTGCGCTCCCGTCGGGCAAGGCCAGCCGACGACGGCGGGACTGAGCTTGCGCCTGTGCCAGTCTAGCGTCGTGTCAACGGAGTAGTAGGGGCGCAGAAAGCAGCGCCCCTATGCTATTTCTGTCGATACGTGATGGGTTGTTGCTCAGATGCACAAAGTTTTGGAACGAGCGAACGATGGAAATCAGCGAGAAGTTCTATGTAGGGGATGTGGTACGGATGCGCAAGCAGCACCCCTGCGGCGGGGACGAATGGGAGATTGTGCGGGTGGGCGCGGACATCGGGATTGTCTGCCGCACCTGCAAACACCGGGTGCTGCTCACCCGCCGCACCTTTGTGCGGGGTGTCAAGCAGTTCGTCGCCCGCGGGCCGGGAAATGAAACGTGAAACGAGAAACGTGAGATCGCCGTCCGATCTCACGTTTCTCGTTTCACGTTTCGTATTTTACGCCAGCAGCGTATACCCCCCGTCGATCTCAATCGTCTGGCCCACAATCATCGAGGCGGCGTCGCTGCACAGCCAGGCCGCCAGTTCGCCCACATCCTCCGGCGTCACCAGCCGTCCTGCCGGTGTCCGCTGTTGCGCATTGGCGATGATTTCTTCTTTGCTGGGGAAAAAGTCCAGGGCGTCGGTCAGCACCACACCGGGGCTGATGCAGTTGGCGATGATGCCGTGGGGCGCTAATTCCACGGCCAGATAGCGGGTGACAGCTTCAATGGCGGCTTTGCTCACCCCCACCGCGCTGTATTCGGCCAGCACCCGGCGGCTGCCGATGCTCGTCACGCTGAGTACCCGGCCCCAGCTTTTGGCCTGCATAAAAGGCGCGGCCGCCTGCACACCGATGAGAATGCTGCGTGCATTCACATCCAGCGACCAGGCCCAGTGTTTCGGGGTGATCTCCAGCACCGGTTTCAGCACGCCGCTGGCCGCATTGCCCACGAAAATATCCACCCCGTCAAAGCTGTCGGCTGCCGTCTCCACCAGCCGCCGCACATCGCCCTCCTCGGCCATATTGGCTTTGACCACCACCGCCCGGCTGCCCAGAGCTTCGATAGCGGCTGCGGTCTCCTCGGCGGCTTCCCGGCGTCGGGCGTAGTTCACGGCTACATTGCAGCCGCGCCGGGCCAGGGCCAGCGCGATGCCCCGGCCAATGCCCCGTCCGCTGCCTGTGATGACCGCACTTTTGCCGGTCAGATATTTGTTGTCCACATACTCTCCTTCAGAATTTCACCGCGGAGGCGCGGAGTTCGCGGAGGAATTCAGGAGAAAATCTCCGCGTTTCTCCGCGCTCCCCGCGCCTCCGCGGGGAGTTCCCCCTTCGCGGATGAACGCAGATAAACGCGGATGCTGCTCTGGGAATCTCCGCGTTCCCTCCGCGTTCTCCGCGACTCCGCGGTGAGTTCCTTCTTTTTGCAGTAGAGTCACCAATCCAATGCCAGCAGACGGCTCAGTTCGTCCGGTTCGGTAGTGTTGCGCACCCGCACCCGGTGCAGACGGAGGGGATCGCCGGTGCTGTGGGTGGCGCCCTGAATGGTTGTAAAACCGGCCCAGTAGTTGGCGCTCTGAAAGATGGCGATGATCTCGGCGTCGAATTCCCCGGCGGGGTAGGAGACGAAGCGGGGGCGCACGCCCAGCTCAAATTCGATGGTTTCCAGACTGCCCAGCGCTTGCCAGACCAGATAGTCCCGATCCCGGTTTTTCAGACTGATGTGGTTGCGCCCGTGGGATTCGATGGAAATACCCGCGGCCAGCATCTCCCGGGCCATCTCCCAGGTCAGATAATCCGGTCGTTCCTCGTCCATAAAATCAGTCACGACAAAGATAGTGGCGATCATCCCCCGCTGGCGTAGGAGGGGAAAGGCGTTGGTGTAATTGTCCCGGTAGCCGTCGTCGAAGGTAAGAACGACGGGCTTTTCGGGAAGGGGCGCGCCTTCCCAGAGATGGGCCAGCAGATCGTAGAGGCTGATGGTTGTATAGCCTTCCGCCTGCATGCGGTCTAGCTGGCGGGCGAAAAGGTCGGGCGACACCGACAGGTCGATGCGATAGGCGTTGGCGTCCGCGGGGGGAACGCTCAAGTAGTGGTACATCAATACGGGTACGCGGGCTGTGCGCGGCTGCCCGTCCCACACAAGCATTCTGGCCGGCGGCGGGGCAGATGGCGCAGGGATATCGACTGCGACCGTTTCAGTCACAGCGGTGGTCTGCACCGTAGGCAGGGCAACGGCGTAGGCATCGCTGCCGTCGGTCTCCGCTTGCCCGCTGCCGTTTGCCCTCTGTTCTGCCAGAATGCGTTTGATGCGCTCTGCTGCGCTTTCTGTGGCGACTGGCGCACTCTGGGGTACGAGAGCTGTCCCCGGCGGCGCGATCTGCACAGCCAGCCCGCCCGGTTCGGCTGTCAACAGCGGCCCATCACCGGGAAAGCCGAGCAGAAAGAGGGCAGAGAGTGCCAGGGCGAGAAACAGCAGATGGCGTGGGGTGGGGAGTTGTCGAAAAAAATTGTGGGCTGAAGTAGACGGCTGCATTTACTCTTCACTCATCAGATAGCCCAGGGCAAAAAAGGCCAATAGATAGCCCAGATAGTTTTCGTTGAGGAAGCGGCTGGTGTAGAAAAAGGCCGCCAGTAGTGTGGCGTAGTGCCAGAGAGCCAGACCGGGCTGGTTGTTCTGTTGCTGGCGGCGCACAAACCAGAGGAGCAGAGGCAGCGCCACCACTGCCTCCAACAGCCAGAAGGGCCACTGGCCGAAACGATCCGCCACCAGCCCCAGAATCAGCACAAAGTTGCTGGCCCCCCATCCCCAAATCTGATAGCCAGTCTCCCCCTGCCCGCTGCTCCAGCGCCACACGTCATCGTAAAAGGCGCTGGCATCCCACAGCAGATACGGCCCGACCAGCAGGGCAAAGACCAGCAGCGCAGGCCAGACCCGGCGTAGAATGGCGGGGATGGCACGTAGCAGCCCCATCCAACCGCCCGCGGCCAGGTCGGCGCGATCCGCCAGAAGCAGCAAACCGTAAAAGGGGGCAAAGAACCAGGCCGTTGGCTTGCTGGCGCAGGCCAGGCCAAAGAGCAGGGCCGATACCAGCCGCCACTTTGTCTGGCCGCTGCTGCGCCACTGCTGCCAGGCCACCAGACTGAAGATCACCCAGGCCAGCACAAACGAATCGTTCTGGCCGAAGATCACATCCAGCCCCATCAACGGATTCAGGCCCAGCAGCATCACCGCGGCCAACCGGGCGCGCTCCCCCTGCACCAAGCGCGGAGCCAGGGCCAGGGCAATCGCCAGCAGCAGCAGATAGACTAACCGCTGGTCATAAAAACCCACCACCTGCCCCAGGAGATAGAAGGGGGCGCTGAAGACAAATGTCCAGGGCAGGTAGGGGTAGTGGTAGAGCGCGGTGCGGTATTCGTCGAAGCCCCACTCGGCCATAGGCGTCTCGGTGTACTCTTCGCGGTAGGGATTGCGGCCCTGCAAAAGAAAGTCGATGGTCGCTTCGGTTTGGATGACGCCGCCGTCGTGGGTATAGCTGGCCGGTCCGCTCTGCTGGCGCAGCAGGACCAGCTTGAGGGTGGGCAAAAAGAGAACCGTCGTCAGCACGCAGGCGAGCAACAGCCACTTGGCCGCACTGCGCCAGGGGGCCGGGCGCGCCAGGTCCACCAGCAGATAGGCGAAGGCAGAGCTTAGAGAGAGGGTGATAAGCAGCAGACCAACCGGCTCACCCGGCCAGGGGGAACGTTCCCCCATCGCCGCGATGCCCGCGGCGGGGAGCAGACCGCCGAGCAGCGGGTGGGAGAGAACGTCCTGGCGCAGAGTGGGCAGCACCGCGGCTTCGGCCAGGCTGTCGATACGCACCAGGGCCACTGTCAACAGAATGAGCAGAAGCGCATCCCAGCCGGGCAGGGCGCTGGCCCGTTTGAGGGGTGTGGAGGTAGTCCGACGTGCCATCTAGTTGCTCTCTTTCATGCCATAGAGCCGGCCATTGCGCGCGGCCAGGAAAATCCACCCATCGCTGACGGCAGGCGGGCCGGCCAGGGATTCGGTGACAGGCGCACCCCCTACGACCTGCCCGTTAAAAGCGTTCAGAACCTGCACAGAGCCGCTGATACCGGTCACGAGGATGCGCCCATTGCCGACGATTGGCCCGCCCAGAATGGCCTCGTCAGCGAAGGGCACACGCCACAATTCGTTGCCTGTGCGCCGGTCTCGGGCTGCCACAAAGCCAGGACCGGCCGCGTAGAGCGTCGTCTCATCCACGGCCAGAGCTGTGGGCCGGTCGGCTGTTCCGTTGCGCCAGAAGGGGGTGCCTGTGTTGGCATCCAGGGCGTGGATCACGCCAGCCGTGTCCACGGCATAGAGTTCCGCCAGACCAATGACGCCTGGCCGCGCATAGACTGGCGGCCCTGCGACTCCATTGATGATGGAATCCTCCCAGATTTTCGTCCCGCTATAGATATCCAGGGCGCTCAGTTTGGCGTCACCCACATAAATCATCTGATCGCCGATGGCCGGGTATTGGAGACGCAGCCCATCGGAGGGAAAACTCCAGCGATCCCGTCCATTCTCCAGGCGGTGGAGAGCATACAGCACGTGATCCTGCCCGGTGACAAAGAGTGTGTCGCCGCGGATATTCATAGCTGTGCTGGGCAGGGTGTTGCCCAAGCGTCTGCGCCAGACAACCGCATCGGCTGCGCCTGTATCCCGCAGAGCAATGATCTCGCCGGTCCGGTCGATGACGTAAATGTAGGGATCCTGGACGGCAGGTGCATATTCGACGTAGGCATTGAGATTGATTTTGAGGCGTTGATTGCCGATGGTTTTGTCGAAAGCATAGAGATGCAAATCGGCGCTGGCGGCGATGACAAGCGACCCGACCACCACCGGCGGCGAAGTGAAGCCAGCCGCGGCCGTAGAGAGATTGTTGGGCGGCCAGCCATAGCTGATGGGTGGCCGAAACTGAGTATCTACCCGGGCCGTCGCCCCGGAATCCCGGCGAAAGAGGGGATAGTCGGCGCTGGGAATCTCTGTGGCTGTGGGCTGCGGGGTAAGCGGGGCGGCATTGGACTGTTGTAAAGCCAGCCAGCGCACATCGTTGCCTTTGGCGTCTGGCGGCGCGCCGGCCGGGGCTGTGTTGCCGGTGATATTGAAAAAAGCCTGCCTGGCCCAGCCATCCACATTGTTGACGCAGCAGACACGCACCCACTCCCCGCTGGATGTGCGTCCTTCCAGGCGCACGGTCAGTCCCTGGGGCAATGTGTTTATCTGCGAGTAAAGAACACTGGGGCCAGCGTAAACCGGGATAGGTGCTTTGGTCACCGCTTGCAGAGTTGCCACCGGCGGCGCACCCACAACCGGCTGGGTGGGGGTGACGGTGGGCACGGGTGTCTCTGTGGGGGTGGGGGTGAAGAGCAGTGCGGTGGCAGTAACCCCGGCTGTGGCAGTTTGGGCCGCTGCGTCGGGCTGGGATGTGGGCGTCTCTACGTCAATGGTGCCGGTGTCGGCGGTGGATGTGGGCGTGGCCGTATCAACGCCAGAGATGCCGACGTTCGGAACAAAAACAGTGACGATGAGAGTTGGCGTTACGGTCGGCGGGATTTCGACTGGCGTTTCATCTGGCGTTTCAGTGGCGGTCGGCGTTTCGGTCGCATCTGGCGTAGGCGTGTTGATCCCTTCCCTGACCGCCCTGTACGCGATCTGCGTTTTACTCTCCGCGCTGTTGATGGTAGCGCGGAAGTCGGCGGTAGGCGTGTCAGTGTTGACCGGCGAACGGGTGATGGTGGGTGTTGGCCCGATTGCCAGCCGCCGCTCCAGGAGCAGCCGCCCAAAGAGAGCAAGCGCCAGCAACCCGATCAACAGCACAAAAGCCAACGGCAAGATACCCCTGGCGCTGGAAGGCGCGGAGCGGCTTTGTCCGTTTGCGGGGTGGGCAGGATTCTGGCGGGGACGTCTGCTCATGCAGGGCATTGTAGCAGGAAAGCCAAAGCCCGCCAAAACGAGTTGGATTTTTCCTATTTTCTTCGTGTCTTGGTCTCTTTGTGGTTTGGTTCTGGCTTCTCGCCTTTTGGCGCTCCAAAATTGGCAGTTGCATAATAATGAAATGAATAGTATAATCCCAGCCAGGACGTGTAATTTTTACTTTTCACCTCGCAGTTTCAAACAGCCAAAACCACATTTGGCTCTGAAATACCAGACACAATTCAAATCATTCGTTTTTTTCGTCAGAATGACAGATAGTTATCAATGACGAACATATTTCGCAAGGTTCTTTTTGGGTTATTAGCCATCAGTGTGCTTGTACTGATTGGCGGATGTGTGCCCGATCCAGCGTTGCTGACAGAATCTCTTCACTTGATGTCAGATTTCACTCAGAAGACACCACCTGGTATTGAGAGATTGGAATCGCATGGGCAAGTCAATGATTCTGGGGTGGTAACTGAACAGATCCAAAGCAGTGTTGCGCAGGCTGATCATACG
>JACQGT010000441.1 GCA_016199425.1 Chloroflexota bacterium | reverse complement strand
GCCAGGTTTCGGAAAACCTGGCAGGTCTTTGTGTATCGTTTGCCGCTTTGCAAGTTCCCCAATCAGCCCGGCGCTGCCACACAGCAGGACACCGAAGAGGGTTTCCGCGGCATCGACAATCAACCCCAAATCCTCATCCGTCATCCCGTCCACAATGAGAATCGATCGTTCACTGCCTTCTCTGCGTCTTTGCTCCTTTGCCCCTTTGCGTTGAAATCTTTGCGCCAGTTCCCCCGAGCGCACATCCTGCAACGAAAAGGAGTGTACCGGATAGCGGCTCTGTTCCCGCAGGAGAGAAGGCAGGTGAATCCCCACCGGCGGCAGGTCCGGCGCGACCAGATGGCCGTTGACCAGTCCCCGCCCCTGGGCCGGGAAGGCTGGGCAGACAATCGCGCCAGGCGTGCCGAGAAGCTCCAGCAGCGCGTCCAACTCGCTGCCGATGTTGCCGCGCAGGGTGGAGTCGATTTTCTTGTACCAGAGCGCGTCTATACCGACCAGTGGCTGGGCTACCTCCACCACCCGACGGGCCGCCGCCTCCGGCAGCAGGTGACGGGAATCGGAGGTAAAAGCGACGACGCCCCCAGGCAGCGGTGGCCGGGGTGGCGTGAGGGTAATTGTAGCGGGCAGACCAGCCGCCCGGCAGCGGGACGCCGTATCCGCCGCGCCGGTCAGATCGTCGGCCAGGATGAGGAGAGTGTCCATTTTGAATGTCCGTAGAACCGATTGTAACTACGCAGCCTTATTCCGGGAATCGACCAGAAGCTGTCTGGAATTCCCCGCATTGGTCTGGTCGATTCCCGGAATGGGTCTCCTGACCTGAGTAGTTACAATCGTTTGGCAAGAAACGTAGCGTGCCCTATACTTACGTTACCGTATAATCTGTTCTTGTCAGTTTCCTATATGTGGCCGCATGCCACGGGGGATAAAAAACGACCCAGGACTCAGGACTTTGGACAATTTTTCAGGGCAGTTCCTCATGCGCTGTGTGCGCCACGGGGGATGAAAAAGCGCAGTCGCCGCAAGCTGTCAGCTTGCGTTACATATTTTCAGGGCAGGTGGAGCAAATGAGCAACCCAGCAGCCAGCAAATACTACCCTCTGCAAGAATATCTGCGCCAGTGCGGGGAAGACGAAATCAGCCTGGACTTCGCCACAATCGAGCGGATTCTCGGCCTTTCCCTGCCACGCACGGCGCACACCCAACGGGCCTGGTGGAGCAACCGCAGTACAGGCGCTGTCCAGGCCAACGCCTGGATGCTCGCCGGCTATCACGCCGCAGAGGTGGACCTGGAGAACGAGCGGGTGACATTTCGGAGACCGGGCCGGGTCTACGAAGTGCGTCGCATCGACGGCGAACCGGTCTGGGACGCAGCCCTCGTGAAAGCATTGCGCGTGCATCTGGAGATGACCCAGACCACATTTGCCCAGGAGTTGGGTGTGCGCCAATCCACCATCAGCGAATGGGAAACCGGCGTCTACGAACCCCGGGGCGCTTCCACAAAAATCCTCACTGTCGTTGCCGAACAGGCCCGATTTCCCTACATCACCGATACGGAAAACGGCTGAAATTGGGTATTGACAAATTATTCGTTAGCGTGTACTATACTAATGCGTTAGCGGATAATTTGTCGAAACCTTTTTCACGAACGAAGAACATCAAAAGAGGAGCATCCCAGAATGAGCCAGTACAATTTGCAGCAATTCGTCAAACTGTGGGCGCAGGAGCGGCTGACAACTGAGCAGGCAATCGGGCAGATTTTGCTTCACTTGCAGGAGTTGGCTGAACGGCTGAAAGCGCTGGAACAGCGGATGAGAAGTTCAACGGCAGCCGAGTCTGGCGAGGAGACTCCATAGGGTTACCAGAGGGTGTAATGACGACAGACGACAGACGACGGACCACCGACCGCGGTCCACCGTCTGTCGTCCGCCGTCAATTCCTAGCAGGTCACATCCTTGCCCTCTTCGCCAAAGATCGCCAGCCGCTCTTCCACGCTGGTCTTGGGTGCGCTGGCCGGGCGGTAGTGGAACTGTACGGCCCGCCGGCGCAGGCCGGAGTTGTTGGTGGGTGTGCCGTGATGGATCAGGCTGCTGAAGAGCAGACAGCCACCCGGTTTGAGGGGAATGGCCGTTACGCCCTGATTCTGCACGTGGGTGTCGCAGATCTGCCAATCTCGCCGTTTGAAGTGAACTACCGGCCCCTGGCGGTGGGTTGCGGGGATGACAATCATACAGCCGTTTTCGGTCGTGGCTTCGTCCAGGGCAATCCAGCAGCCGACGACGCGCGCGTTCAGGGGCAGCTCAAAATAGGCGTGGTCCTGGTGCCAGGGCTTTTCCCGGCCAATGTGGGGTGGTTTGAGCAGGGCCATATCCTGGAAGAGAAAGGGTGTATCGCCGATGATGCGTTCCAGCGCGGCCAGCAATCGGGGGTGGTGGGCCATACGGTGCAGCCGCTCGTCGTACTTCTCGAACCACATGAACTTGCGCACGTAGTCCTGCTTCTGCTCTGGGGCCATCTCCTCCACAGGCAGGCCGGCGGCAGCGTGTTCATACATCACCCCTTTGAAGCCATCCACCTGGCCCGAAATCAGATGGAGCAACCCATCCAGTGCGGCGTGGGTTTCATCGAGTGTAAACGCATTGTTGACCACCAGATAGCCCTGCTGGTCAAAACGGGCAATCGCCGCGTCGGTGATGTTCTCGAAGCCGTTCACACCGTCGGTGGCGATCTGGTCGTAGTGGTAAAGGTCAGGCGCATAGGGCGCGACTTCGCCGTAGTCGTAGATGCGTTCCGCTGTGGGCGCTGCCATAGGTATTCCTCTCCTCAGTTGTGGGAGTCGATGGGTTAACCGCAAGGACAAATGAAAAATGCAGGTCCTATTGTATCCAATTCCGCCCGAATTGAAAATAGGGCATCGCGCACGATGTCCGTTTGATCTAAAGGCACAGCCACCATCAGTTGTGGCCGTCGAACGTCAGCAGTATCCAGCCGCACATCGGATTGGTAAGGATAGAGCATGAATCCTTACTCCCTTTCTATGACCGCCGCCAAAAAATTGTATGTCTGTTCGGTATACGCACGGTTGCGTCCATCTTCTACCGTTTGCATAGGCGAAGTATATCAGCCAAACCGCCTTCCTTCAACAATCACCAAAATTCCCGATCCCAACGGTAACGCCCAACCGTAACGATCCGGTGACGGGTATCGGCTAGACTGGGCTTGTCAGTGGACAAAGAGAACTTCCTCAAGCGCATCCGTCCCTGGCCTTTCGCCTCTTCCAACTGATGTCCCGCCGGGTGCGGGAGCTGGGCCAGGAGGTGACGGTACTCAACCAGGAGATCGACCGGCTGTCCCAGGGGTAGGGGATGGGGAGATCAGGCCAACTGTGGAAACGACCGGATATCAGCCTTCCAGTGAACCTGCTGTACGGTGCGCACCCGTTTCTGCATCTCGACGTAGACTCGTTGGCCGCCAGGGGGCAAAGGCGTGGCTTCTGTCAGGGCAAGATTGGCTTTGTTGAACTCTGGATCGTCCACATCGAGCAAGACTAACACCGCCTTGTCCGGAATCGTGTCCAGGATCTCGGGGTGATCGAAAACGTAGCGGTTGAATTGTTCGCTCAATTCGAAGATCTTGTCGGCCACCAATTGGGAGTTCATCCTATTCACCATTGCCAGTATCGCTGTATGTAAAAGCGGTAGTTCGTTCGGAGGTCTTGCAGAGCAAAGTTGAAGGCATCCTCGTTGTTTGCAAACGCCATAGGCGGCGTTTTGATCTGCGAGCCATCAGGCTTGAGGTCGTCTCGATGGACAAACTGGTGTTTAACTGTGTGATCGGCCTCTACAACGGCAACGTATGTTGTGGGAGTCATTTTGATTTTAACCTTTCGAATCTCATCCCAATCATCGGCGAGATCGAGGCTATCATAACCCGAAATTTTCCTAATCGCAACCGCAACGCCCAACCGTAACGATCCGGTGACGGGCGGTGGCTAGACTGGGCTTGTGGAAGGATTTTGGCAGGGCGGGCAGTGCGCCCTGCTGGAAGTGGCGCAGTTTATGGCCCACAACGGGCGCTTTGCCTGGCACGGCGAGGTGGAGCGAATGCTGCCGATGGTCACATCGACCCCGGCCCGGCTGCTGGGGCTGGACGAGTACGGGCTGCACGTAGGCGCACCGGCCCATCTGGTGGTGCTGGGCGCACCGGACTGGCACAACGCGATCCAATTCCAGGCAGAGAAGCGCTTTGTGATTCTGGGGGGCGGCTGGCGGCAGAGACGCAAAGAAGATTGCAGGTCCATTAACTTACCACTCCACCAGTTTCCAAATCTCCGCATTCGTCGGCAACGCGCCCGGCTCCCCGATCTCCGCAAAAATAGCCACGGCCTGTTTGAGATGACCCATCGCCTGCTCGTCATCCCCCGCCCGGTGCAGCAGATCGGCCAGATTGTTATGCAGCGCCGCCTCCCGGTGACGGTCGCCCCAGCGGATGCAGCGTTCCAACGCGGCCAGCAGATGAGTCTGCGCGCCCGCGAAGTCGCCACTGTCGACCAGGGCCAGGGCTAGATTGTTGCGAGCGGCGATCTCCGCGGAAGGGTCCGCCAGAGCTGCGGCTGCGGTCAGACTGGCCTGCAAATGACGAATGGCGGCCTCGCCCTCCCCCCGGCTGCGCGCCAGCAGACCGAGCAGATTGGAGACGTCGGCCTGGGCCTGGGCGTCGTTGCCGGCGAAAACCGCGGTCTGGGCTTGCTCGGCCAAGGCGAGGGCGCGGGCGTCGTCGCCCCGGCGGTGGGCCGTGTGGCTGAGCGCGCTGAACAGATGGGCGCGGGCCGCGTGGTTCTCGATTCCACCCAGTGCGTCCAGCCCGGCCCGGTAGTGTTCCTCGGCCAGTTGCCACTCCCCCCGGCGCTGGTAGACCGCGCCGATCTGCTCTTCGACCCCTGCCAGGTCCGCCGGGGATGCGCCGGACGCGGCCTGGGCAAGAGCCAGCAGAGCAGCCACATACTCCCCGCGCAGGGTCAATAGCTCCCCGATGGATCGGTGTAACCGGGACGTTTCGGGATGTCCCAGGGCCAGGGCTGTGCGGTAGTGGGCCAGGCTCTCGGCGTTGGCGTACAACTGGCGGGCTTCGTCACCGGCCATCGCGTAAAGCCGGGCGGCTTCTTCCTCCTGCCCGGCCCAGCGGTAGTGATATGCGGCCGGGGCTGCGCTGCCCAACAGCCTGCCCACCCGTCGTCCAAAGCTCTCGGCCACCCGTCGATGCAGCCGCCGCCGGGCCAGGGCTGTCTCGGCGTAGACCAATTCCCGCAGCTTTTCGTGGCAGAAGTCGTAGCGGGGCGGGCTGCCCGCTCCCTCGCCCGCCTGCTCCACCACCAGCCGCCGCTGTAAAAGCATTTCCAACCCCAGCAGACTCTCCTCCTCGCTGCGCCCCGCCGCCGCCTGCACAGTCTCCAAATCGAAGGATCGCCCGATCACCGCGGCCGCGGAGATGACCTGGGCCGCCACTCCGTCCAGGCTTTCCAGGCGGGAGGCGAAGAGGTCGCGCACAGTGGCCGGCGCAATGCGGACTTCCGGCGCAGCGTCCTGCCCAGCGGCCAGAGCTGCCAGTTGCTCGGCCAGCAGAAAAGGGATGCCCTCGGTTTCGGCGTACAAGCGGCGGGCAAGGGTCCGATTCCGGGAATCGACCGCAGAGCGATGGGAAGTCCCCCGATTGGTCTGGTCGATTCCCGGAATGGGCGGCCCACTCTGGACGAGACGTTCCACATCCTCCGCCAGCAGACGGTTGAGGGTGAACATCGCCCCCTGTCCGTGGCGCTGGGCGGCCTGGGCAAGCTGCCGCAATTGGAGTTCGCTGCTTTCGCCGCTGCGCCAGGCCAGGGCCAGGCAGAAGGGTAGCCCATTCAGGCGGCGGGCCAGCCAGGCCAGCAGGTCGAGGGTGGCGCTGTCGGCCCAGTGCAGGTCGTCGAAGGCCAGCACCCCGGCGGCCTCCCCCCGCAAGAGCGCGGCCAGCAGATCGGCCAGAGCCCGAAAAAAACGGGCCTGACCGCCGGGACTCTCCAACAGCGGCGCGGGTAGCAGATCGGCCGCGTCCCGCAGCAGCCCGGGGAAGAGGCGGGCAACTTCGTTCTGCTGCCAGGCGGGCAGCGCGGACGCGGCGCTCTGCCCGCTTTCCCCCAGCAGCAGGGGACGCAACGCTTCCAGAAATGGACCGAAGGCCAGGCTGTTTTCACCGGGAAAGCAGCGAGCCAGGCTGGTGGTTGCGCCCTGGGCCTGGGCGTGGGCCAGCAATTCGTCCAGCAGGCGGCTCTTGCCGATGCCCGCCTCGCCGGTCAGGACGAGCAGGCGGCCCTGGCCTGCCTGCCCCGCCTGGTTCCAGACGCTCTGCATCTGCGCCCATTCTCTGGCCCGCCCCACCAGGGGCAGCCGGAATGGGGTGGGGGCAGAGGATGTGGGTTGCCCCGTGACGGGAGCGGGTGAAGGAGCCAGCCGATTGGTCTGGATGGCGTCGTGTAGTTCTGTGGTCTCGGCCAGAGGCGGCGCGCCCAACTCCGCGTCCAACACGCGCACATTCCCGGTATTGGCGCAGGGCCGCGCTGCGCTGACCGGCCAGGGCGAAAAGACGCATCAACTGGCGGTGGGCCGGTTCGTGGAGGGTGTCTGCGGCCAGGCGGCGACGGGCGTATTCGATGGCTGCGTCCCAACGGCGCTGGTTGCTGTGGCAGATAACCAGCCGATCCAGCACGGCCACGAACTCCCGGCGCAGGGACTCGGCCTGGAAGAATTGCCAGTCGTCGAACTCTACGCTGTCCTTCAGGCTGAAACCGGCCAGGAAGTCGGCGGTATAGAGTTCGACGGCCCGGCTGAGAGGCGCGAGACAGAGAGGGCAGGGCTGATCGGCCGGGTGGCCGTGGCGGCTGCACTCGGCCAGGGCAACGTGGAAGGCGAGCACGTCTACGTCTAGCCCGTCGCCGGGCCGCAGGGCGATGCTCTCGCTGTCCGCTTCCAGCCAGCGTCCGTCCAGCGCCTGTTTGAGGGCGAAGAGTGTGCGGCGCAGCGCGCCTTTGGCCCGGCTGCCGTCGGATTCGGGCCAGAAGAGCGCGGCCAGAGTGTCCCGGCTGTGGGGCGCGCCGCTGACGGCCAGGTAGGCGGCCAGGGCCAGGGCCTTGCGCGTGTCCAGGGCCACGGGCTGGCCGTCGGGTGTGGTGAGGGCGGGCGGGCCGAAGAGGGTGAGGTGCATAGGATATTGGGTATTGCGTATTCCGTATTG
>JACQGT010000406.1 GCA_016199425.1 Chloroflexota bacterium | reverse complement strand
TCAATGTTGGGGCGCTGCTTGCTGCGCCCGGTACACTGCGGGCGCAGCAAGCAGCGCCCCTGCCGATTCAGGCAGGTACAGCCACGGGCTGAGGGATGCTGACCAGTTCCACAAAAAGCAATCCGGCCAACTCGTGGCCGAGGACTTGCTTGCTTTCGTCACCGTTTTGGAGTATACTGTCCAGCCGTTCTACAGTCACCGGGCCGTTGAAGGGGGCAATGTCATGCAGTACTACCGGTTTGCCGGGGGTCAATTCCAGACGGGCCAGATAGCGCAAAATGCGGGAGTCGTCCGTCGCCACCCGGCGGATGTAGGCGGTGCTGGCTGGCTGCAACTCCACAAGAGGAACCAAATCCTCCGCGGGCATTCTCCCCTCTTTGCTGGGGATGGGGTCGCCGTGGGGGCAATGGGTGGGATAGCCGCAGAGCGCATCCATGCGCTCCTCGAAGGCAGAGCTGATTGCGTGTTGCAGGGCGTGGGCTTCCTGATCCACCTGATCCCAGCTATAGCCCATCACCTGAATCAGAAAGACCTCCAGTAGCCGGTGGCGACGGATCAGTTGTAGCGCGGCCAGCCGCCCCTGCTCGGTGAGAGTGATGCCGTCGGCGCTGGAACGTTCGACAAAGTTGCCATCTTCCAGCCGTTTGAGCATACTGCTGGCCGCGGCCGCCGAGACACTCATGCGGGCGGCCAGGGCACCGGTCGTCACCCGGTCGTGTCTTTGCTCCAATTTGTAAATGGTTGCCAGATAGTCGAGCATCCCATCGGTTGTCAAGCCACAAAATGTCTGCATCAGGTCTTCTTGTTGGGGAATTTTTATAGAAAAGTTGATAAAATTCAAAAGTATTATACCGTCGCGCTCTTGCGCCTGTCAAAAGCGCAAGAGCAAAAAGCCAAGAATTTCACCGCGGAGCGTCCCGTTAAGCCGGGGCGGCTCAATTCGTCCTATAAGAAACTCAATGCGCGAGTTTCTTAGTAGGCGCGGGGAGCGCAGAGAAACGCGGAGAGTCTCTCCTGAATTCCTCCGCGTTTTCTCCGCGAACTCCGCGTCTCCGCGGTGAAATTCTTCTTTTCGGTGGACTCAATCGTTGACCCTACAACGCAAAGATGCGATAATAGCCCCATCCAAATGGTAGCCCTATTGTAGTAATAGAGGAGATTTTCGTGTCCGAACAATCTGAATCCTTTCTCGACTTCAAGAACTCTTTTTCCTACGGCAGCCGCAACGACCTCAACTTCAAGTTTCTCAAAGGGCTGGACGGCGAGGAGGCGGCAAATTTCTTCCAGCAATTGCTTTGGAAACTGGGCGACGCCTACGACAGCGACGACTGGTCGCCGGTGCTCGAGCACGTGCGGGCCGGACAGGCGACGAACTACGCGGGTCCTAGCCGCTGGACATACGACGACGGCCCGCGCACGCCTCTGGGCAAGCCCTTATCCGCGGCGAAGATCGCGCTAATCACCTCCACCGGCCACTTTGTGGAGGGCGACGATCCCAAGCCTTTTGGTGTGGAGGATATGAGCCAGGAAGAAGCGATCCGGCGCATCGACGACTTTTTGAAAGAGGAGCCGGTCCTGTCGCAGATTCCCGTGGAGACGCCCCACGCCCGGCTGCGCGCCCGTCACGGCGGCTACGACGTGCGCGGCGTGTTGGCGGATCACAATGTGGCTTTGCCCACAGACCACTTGCGGGAGTTGGCCGCCGTTGGGGTCATCGGTAGCCTGCACCCGCTGGCCTATTCCTTCGTAGGCGCCTGCGCGCAGACACCGCTGACCAAACGCACAGCGCCCCGCTGGGTGGAGATGTGGAAAGCAGCGGGCATTGACGGCGCTGTGCTGGTTCCTGTCTGACCGGTCTGTCACGTGTCCGTGGGACACGTTGCCCGGGTGACGGAAGAGGCGGGGATCGCGACGGTCATTATCGCGACGGAGACCTTCCGGGATCGGCTGGAGGCGATGAAAGTGCCGCGTCTGCTCTCCACGCCCTTCTGGATGGGGCATCCGTTGGGCCGGGCGGGGGATGGAGAGACCCAGCGCGAGACATTGCTGACCGCACTGAAAATGTTGACCTCAGATGGATGAAACGTGAGATCGAGCGGCTGATCTCACGTTTCACGCCTTCTCGTGCCAATTCGCGTCTATCCAACTTCTCGCTCGATCCACACAGCCATCTCCCCCGCGCCCCGGTGCGACCAGGCGTAGTAGGGGATAGCGGTGAACGGCTGCGCCCCTTCCCCGCGGATGACCGTCACGCCGTTGAGCAGTTCCGGGCGGTGTTCGACGGTCAGGGGCGCATCGTCGGCCAGGGAGAGATCGGCCACGCTGCCGCCGTTGTCCACCCCTTCCACGCAGTAGATCAGCGGCCCGCGCATGAGCGCCGCCCGCCCCCGGTTGCCTTCCACGGCTTCGTGGCAAAGTACCCGGCGCACTGGCAGGGGCAGAGCCAACTCCACCACATCCCCCGGCTGCCAGACCCGGCGCAGCACCGCGTAGCCCTTTTCCAGCGCCGGCGTCACCGTTTCGCCGTTGACCGTCAGCGCAGGCGCGGCGTCGCTCACGTCCAGAAAGCGGTAGAGATCGCTGGGCACAGGCCGAATGGTCGCCCAGCCGGGGATACGCACACGCAATGCGAATTCAGCGCGCCGGGCCGGGTCCACGCGCAGACGCACCCGGCCCTGCCAGGGATAATTTGTCTCCTGGCGCAGCCGCACGGATTGGCCGCCCATCTCCACCCTCCCTTCGCCCGCCACAAAAAGATTGACGTAGAGGGAGTCGGCGTCGCTGGCGTAGACGTAACCGGGGAGGGAAGCAATGAAGCGCACATCGTTTGTCGGGCAGCAGGAGCAGTCAAACCAGGGCTGGCGCCCGATACGGCCCCGATTGACAGCCGTTTTCCCGTCCGAAGCCAGGGGATTGGTGTAGAAAAATTCATCGCCGGAGAGGGAGACGCCGGAGAGAAAGCCGTTATAGAGGGCTAGTTCCAGCACATCCATAGAACGGGCATCGCCGTGCAACAGAAACATCCGTTGATTCCACAGGATATTGGCGATGGCCGCGCAGGTCTCTGTGTAGGCTTCGGTGTTGGGCAGCTCGTAGTCGTCGCCGAATGCCTCGCCTGTGTGGCGCGCACCGATACCGCCGGTCAGGTAGAGCTTGCGCCCCACCACATTTTCCCACAGGCGGTCGATGGCCGCGATGTAGGACGCATCGCCGGTCAGCGCGGCCACATCGGCCATGCCTGTGTACATATAGACCGCGCGCACCGCGTGGCCCACCGCTTCGCTCTGCTCCACCACCGGCAGATGGTCCTGCATATAGCCGGGGTTGCCGAAATTTGTGTAGAGTTCCCGCCCGTTGGCGTGGCCCCGCTCGTCCAGAAAGAATTTGGCCAGACGCAGATAGCGCTCGTCGCCAGTGACCCGGTAGAGCTTGGCCAGCCCGATTTCGATCTCCTGGTGGCCGGGCACGTCCCGCCGTTTGTCCGGGCCGAAAACCGAATCGATGAGGTCAGCGTTCTTCAGCGCCACATCCAGCAGCGTGCGTTTGCCCGTGGCCTGGAAGTGGGCCACGGCGGCCTCGTAGAGATGGCCTACATTGTACAATTCGTGGTTGACGCGCAGGTTGGACCAGCGGGTCAGCCCCTCGCGGTCGGCGCGCACAGCGCCGGGATCGATGGTGCGCGCAGTGTAGAGATAGCCGTCCTCCTCCTGCGCCCCGGCGAATTTGACGATCAGATCGTCCAGATAGCTATCCAGCTCTGGGTCGGGGGATAGGGCCAGGCAATAGGCTGCGCCTTCCACAACTTTGAAAACGTCCGAGTCGTTGAAGAAGATGCCCTCGTGCTGGCCTTCCATCCAGCCGGCCGCTTTGGCAAAGTTGTCGATGCGCCCGGTCTCCTCGCACTTGCGGAAGTTGAAGGGCAGAGTGACGCGGCGGTTTGTCTGCAACCGGGGCGCCCAAAAATTGTCGGTGAATGTCACATCTGTGAACGGGATCGGTGTGAACGGATAGTCCGATTGGGCAGTCATTTTGTCTCGTTTCCCTTCAGAAGACGGCAGCCGATTACTTGTTCGTCGTAGGTCATGGCGCTTTCCTGGCCGGGCGCCAGCACCAGAAAGTCTTCTTCCCAATCCCCAGCCAACAGGCGACGGATGAGCACCAGATCACCGGTGACGCGCTGGAAGAGCCAGCCCCGTTCCGTGGCCTGCTTGCGGGCCTGGGCTTCGACAGGACGGCCATCGCCGATGCCGTTGTCGATGT
>JACQGT010000405.1 GCA_016199425.1 Chloroflexota bacterium | reverse complement strand
TGGCCTTCGCCTTCAACGGCGTGGGTGTGCCCCTGGCCGCCAGCGGGCTGATCCACCCGGTCTGGGCGATGATTGCTATGGTCGCCAGTGTAAGCACTGTTTTACTCAATTCCTTTGGCGGGCGGCTGATCCCAGGCAAGAAAGAGAAATCTGAACGCAGCGCCCAGGGGGACGCCTAGAGGGACGCCCAGAGGGACGCCCGGCAGATTCCCAGCCGTGTAAATCCTGACAACCCGTGTCATCCGTGTCCTGTCTTTAAAGCAGTAAGGAGAATGCAAAATGAAATCTCTACGTGTCTTGCTGGTGTGTTTGCTTGTGTCGTTGCTGCTGGCCGCCTGTTCCCTGCCCCAGTCGCCTTTCGCGCCCAACGCACCCGCCCCGATGGGTGGAACAAACCAGATGGGGCCGGGCGATGGCCGTGTGACCCAGGAGTTTGCGCCGCTGGTCGGCGGCATCTATAAAGGCGGCGATCTTTTCTTTATCCACACCGAAGTCTCGGACCCGGATGTGGCGTCGATGTTGACCGAGATGATGGGCGGCGCGCAGGTGGCGCTTGTGCCGGCGCTGGCCGCCGCGCCGCCGGAACTGCTGGCGCAACTCTATGTCTTTGCCAATGGGGTACCGGGCGATGGTCCCTTTGGCTTTCAGAAGGACATCTTCGATTCTGTGCCCGGCGACCCAGCCTATCGCCCCCTGCGCAATCTGCATGTGGTGGCGTGGCAAGAGGGAACAACGCCGCGTATCCTCACGTCAGTGGCCGAGGTGGAAGCGGCCCAGGCTGCCGGGGAAGTCAGTGTGACGCAGCCGGGGATCGTCGTGAATATGCCCGTGCTCATCTGGCCGGGCGGCTCGCGTTGAAGGCTTCTGTCTGTGTTCTTCTGTCTGTGATATAATGCCGAAACCGCTTCTCTGCGGAGGCACTTCGGATAAAATTCATTCGCTAACTCCCCCCAGCGGATGTAGTCACCCTTCAGGGCAACAGAGGCCCCGATCGGTTCGAATTCCCGTATCGACCGTATGCGCCTGCGCAACGTGGGTCTTCTCGCCTCTCTTGAACCGTAACCAAAAGGATCTGCCCATGCATTTCCGTAGACTTCGTTGGCTCGGCGTCTGGCTTCCTTTGCTTTTTGTGATTGCCGTCCAATTGTTCGAGGACTTTTATCTGGAACCCATCTTTGGTCGCTGGAAGGGCTACTTGATCATCTTTGCGGCCATCGGTATCGGCGCGGTGATCTTTACGCTTACCGTCTTTCGGGTTATCGACAAGGCGGAAGCCTTTCTGCGCCAGCAAAATCAAGACTTGGCCGACCTCAACGAGATCAGCCAAATCGTGAGTGGTGATTTGGAATTGGATCGGGTTTTGACTCGTACACTCTCGAAAGTGATGGCGGCCACCCAAAGCCGGGTAGGCCAGATATATTTGCTTGATGAATCCGGCTGCAATCTGTTGTGCAAAATATGCGAGGGGCCGGCGACAGTTACGTCTGCATCTGCGTCTGCACAGCCAGGGCAGGTACCCGTGGGGACAGGGATTTTCGGCGTTGTCGCCGCCACGGGCCAGGCCATAATGGTCCAGGATAGTGACGATCTCTCCGTTGCGTTTCCCCAGGCAGCAGAAAGTCGGCAAATTGGCCCACTGATCAGTGTCCCCCTGCGCGCCAAAGACAAGGTTGTCGGTGTCATGAATGTGGCGGACCGGGCAAAGGCCTACACCTCCGCCGAATTGAGCCTGCTCACCGCCATTGGCAATCAAATTGGGGTGGCGATTGAGAACGCCAAGCTGCATACCCAGGTGGAGCAACAGGCTCGCTATCTGTCTACCCTGATCGAGTGTTCTGGCAATGCCATCATTACCGCCAACGCTGTCGGAGAAATTCAATCATGGAATCAGGCGGCTGAACAGATCTATGGCTGGCGCAAGGATGAGGCCATCGGACAGATCTTGCCCATGGTGCCGAAACATCTACTCGATCAAGCCTACAGCCTGACGAATCGGCTGCTCAACAATCGCAAAACGATTCACAATTTTGAAACGGTGCGCATGCGCAAAGGCGGCGAACTGATCCCGGTAATGGTGACCGTCTCACCACTTCAGGATGGGAGTGGGACCATCAGCGGGCTGTTGGGCGTGTCTACGGATATGCGTGAGAAGAAACGATTGGAACATGAACTCTTTCAGCAACAGCACGCCCTGGCCGCGGTGAAAGAACGAGAACGCCTCGCCCGGGAACTACACGATGGACTGGGGCAGATCTTGGGCTACATCAACACACAGAGTCAGGCCGCCCGAGAACTCCTGGCAGCCGGCCTGATTGAGGAATCAGATGCCCATCTGGCCCGGTTGGTCGAGGTAGCTCAAGAGTCCTATACGGATGTGCGGGAGCATATTTTGGGTCTACATGCAGCGGAACTGCTTGAAGAGGGGTTAGTCAGCGCGTTGACCGAGTATGTAAAGCGGCTCAATCAGAGCAATGCACTCCAGGTCAGTCTGAACATAGACGAGAAAATGAGCTGCGTCACCCTGGGACCCAACGTGGAAGCCCAACTCATGCGCATCATCCAAGAGGCACTGGCCAACGTGCGCAAGCATGCGCAGACGGACCGGGCGCTGGTTCAATTCATCGCAACAGACAACCGGATCCGTGTCGTAATCGAAGATCACGGGTGCGGATTTGATAGCCGCCAACTTCTGGCGCGAACCGGACGTCGCTTCGGATTGGAGATCATGCGCGACCGTTCCACCGAGATCGGCGCGAATATTGACATTCAATCAAGACCCGGAGAAGGCACCAAAGTGACAATCCAGGTTCCTTGCCAGGCAAAGGAAGAATACGATGAAGCCATTACGAATATTGCTGGCCGATGATCATCCTTTGTTTTTAGAGGGGCTGCAGAATTTGTTGAAGGCCCGGGGGATCGAAGTCGTGGGCACGGCCGGGGATGGCTTCGAAGCCCTGAGCTTGGCCCAAGCCTTGCGTCCTGACGTGGTTCTCATGGACATTCAGATGCCCCGGTGTAACGGCCTGGAGGCGATACGGATGATCAAGGCCGTGCTGCCCGATATCAAGGTGGTAATGTTGACCGTCTCCGCCAATGACGACGATCTGTTTGAAGCCATCAAAAGTGGGGCATCGGGCTACCTGCTCAAAAACATGGCCGCGCCAGACTTCTTTCGACTGCTCTCCGGTGTGGCCCAGGGTGAAGCGCCCATCACCCGGGAAATGGCGGCAAAGGTATTGAACGAGTTTGCCCGCCAGTCCCAGGAATCGCCCTCTGCAACCAAATCCGAAACAGATGTCAACGCGTTGACCCCGCGCCAATCCGACGTGCTGGAGTTGGTGGCCCAAGGCTATACCAACAAAGAGATCGCGGAAGCCCTCTCCATCTCTGGCAACACAGTCAAATATCATATGAAGGAAATCCTGCAGAAACTGCACCTGCAGAATCGCAACCAGGTCATCGCCTACGCCGTACAGACAGGTCTGATCCAGCCCGGCGTATATCAATAGTATGCCGCCGCAATTATAGGGTTATCGGCGCTGTACCGGAACAGCCATCACTTCGCATCCTATCCAATTGGGTAGGATGCAATAGCCAGCCACTCCCCAGGGGATAGTCTTTTCTTGCGAAAAGACTATCCCCTTTTCTGTTTCACGACTACTCCGGGGGGTATTGTGAGAACCTCAGCCACGCTGTACCCTGAGACCAGATCGAAACTCGTTTGTCGAAAGATGCAGGCGAAGCGCTCCCAAAGGATAAGCCCCATGCAAGATCGACCCATTGTGCTATTACTGGGCACCTCTCTGTTTGTCACTGGTGTTGAAGCTTCTCTGCAAGAACATCTGGACCTGACAGTGGTACGGCTTGACGATGCCCTTGCGGATATTCAGGAATCCATCGCTACATTGCGGCCGGATGCAATCGTCTTCGACAGCGGCGAGTCGCCCTTTGTCACGTTGCCATCCCTTCTCCAACTCCTCACGCAGAGTTCGCACATCCCGATCATCGGAATCGATCTTTCCACCAACGCGGAAGTGAGCGTTTATTCAACCCAGCAGTACCGGGTTGTTAAGTCCGAAGATCTAGTCCAGGCCATTCACAAGGTCGTGCAGCACGGACAGGAATGATTGTTTGATTCCTGCCCCGACAATTCATCCTCATGCTGAGCCATACAGATTCAATGAAAAAGGGGGAAAAGGACATTCAAGAGTAGAAGCAGGGAGAGAACAAGGGTTATTTGGTACGTGCTAGATGTTGTCTGACCGTCAATTGAGCAGTGTTCACCTATCAAGGAGAAAGAACATGAAGGTCATCAAAAGCCGATCGATTGTAGTTGCATTCTTGGTTATTGCCCTGATTGCCGCGGGCTGGGGATTTGTAGTCAACCAGGCCCAGGCAAGTCCTACCGCCCAGGACGCTGGGACAGCCAATGTAATCGTGCAGGTAGGCCAGCTTCAACCGGCCCCCGCCAGCGCCGAACCAAACGGTTGGGACACCGAATGGTCCCAGCTTCTGGGGATCAAACTGCTAGCCCAATTGGATTCCAGCGGTGAGGATGCCTGGAGTGCGGCGGATCATCCCCTGGTC
>JACQGT010000410.1 GCA_016199425.1 Chloroflexota bacterium | reverse complement strand
TGAGTCTACCCGCTTGGTTTCGATACGGCTGGAAACAGCCCCAGCCTACTCAACCGGCGCTAGTCATCTTCACTAAAACTCGAAGGATTGGCCCAAAACCGGCACTTCTACGCTCCCAAAGTTCCTCTCCCGCAGCATCCCGGCCAGGGTAAAGGCGGCCTCTTTCTCCCCGTGGACGAGGAATGTCTTTTGCAGGCGCTGTTTGTCAAAATGGGCGGCCCATGCGAGTAGCTCGCTCTGGTCCGCGTGGGCGCTGTAGCCGTCGATGCGCTCCACCTGCGCGCGCACGGGGTATTCGTCGCCGTAGATTTTCACCTCATCCGCGCCCTCCAAAATCCGCCGCCCCAGGGTGTGTTCCGCCTGAAAACTGACAAAGAGAATTGTATTTTCCTGGTGGGTGATGTTGTTTTTCAGGTGATGCAGGATGCGCCCGCTCTCGGCCATGCCACTGGCGCTGATAATAATGGCCGGGTCGGTGAGGAAGTTGAGCTGTTTGCTGCGCCGCACATCCCGCACATACTCGATGTGGGGGTAGTCGAAGGGGTTGCGCCGCTTGCCTTCGGTCAGGAATTCCTGCACTTCGCTGTTCCAGGCTTCCGGGTGCATCCGAAAGACATCCGTGGCGTTGACGGCCAGGGGGCTGTCCACAAAGACGGGCAATTCGGGGATGTCGCCGGCCTCGTCCAGAACATTGAGCGCGTAGACCAATTCCTGGGTACGCCCCACGGCAAAAGCCGGGATGATCATTTTGCCCCGCCGCCGGGCCGTGGCGCAGACTACATCTTCCAGCCGCTTGCGCGCATCTTCATAGGAGCCGTGCAGCCGGTTGCCGTACGTGCTTTCCATCACCAAAATATCGGCGTCGGTCAGTGTGTCCGGCGGGTAGAGGATCGCCAGCTCCTCCCGGCCCAGATCGCCGCTGAAGACCAGCCGCCACTCTTTGCCTGTGCTGAACTCCCGAATTTCCAGCAGGACAAAGGCTGCGCCCAGGATGTGACCCGCGTTGTAGAAGGTCAGCTTCACCCCGTCGGCGATGGGGACGGGCCGTTGGATGCCGATGCTGACAAAGAGGGGCAGCGCGTTGCGGGCGTCTTCCTGGGTGTAGATAGGCGCCAGGGGCGGATCCCCATCCCGTTTGCGCCGTTTGTTCAGGTATTGGATGTCCATCTCCTGGATGTGGCCGCTGTCCAGAAGCATATAGGACGAAAGGTTGCGGGTGGCCGCGGTAGACCAGATGTTGCCGGTGAAGCCCTGCGCGACCAGATTGGGCAGCTTGCCCGCGTGGTCGATGTGGGCGTGGCTGAGTACCACCGCGTCAATGCTTTTGGGGTCGAAGGGAAAATTCAGGTTGCGCGCGTAGGTATCGGCCCGGTGGCCCTGATAGAGTCCGCAGTCGAGCAGAATGCGCTGGCCGTTGACTTCCAGCAGGTGCATAGAGCCGGTGACTTCCTGGGCCGCGCCGTGGAATGTAAGTTGCATTGGATGGGCCTCTGTCGTGGTTCGGGATGGGGTTGTTGCGTTCATTATGGCGCAGATCGACGGGTGGGGCAAAGCGATGATGGGATGACGGTTCGCCGGTTGACCGGGAGAGCGCCTGTCCGGGTTGCTGTGGCTGATTGGATATTGGGTGTATAATTTCAGACACAGGATTTCCAGCGGTCGCCAACTACGCCTTTCGTTACCCCCGAATGCAAACCTACACCTTCACCCTCGCCCACCCAACCGACGACCCGGCCATCCGCCGCCTGCTGCGCGAAAACCCCGTGCCGGGTCAAATGACGCTCTCCTACGAACGGGAGCCGGACTACTTTCTGGGATCGCCGGTAATGGGTCCTTTCAGCCAGACGCTTGTCGCCCGCCACGAGGAGAGCGAGGCGGTCGTCGGGTTGGCGACCCGTTCCGTGCGCCCGCTTTTCGTGAATGGGCAGGTAGAGGATGTGGGCTACATCGGCCAGTTGCGGGTGGGTGCCGCCCACCGGGGGCGCTGGCTCGTGCCCGCAGGCTTTCGCCTCTTCCACCAACTGCACCAGGACGGGGCGGCCAGAGGCTACATCACCACAATTATCGAGGGCAACGCAGAGGCCGAAGGGCTGCTGGTGGAGAAGGTCCGCCGCCATTACCCGGCCTATCGGCGCATGGAGCGCATTTTTACGCTGGCGCTGATCCTGCGCCATCCCCAGCGGGTGCGTTCCCGTGTGGAGATACGCACGGCTGCGGAGGTGGACCTGTCCGACGTCGTTGCTTTCCTGCACAGGGAAGGACGGCGCAAGCAGTTCTTCCCCGTCTACAGCGCCGAAGACCTCACCGGTCCGGCCACCCGGGGTCTGCGCCTGGAAAAGATGGCCGTGGCCTTGCGCGGCGGCAAAGTCGTGGGCGTCCTCGCCCTCTGGGATCAGTCCGCCTACAAGCAGACAGTTGTGCGGGCCTATCGGGACGATCTGCGCCGGATGAAGTCCTTCTACAATTGGGGGGCAAAGCTGCTCGGCGCGCAGCCCCTCACAGAAATCGGCCAACCTATCCACTTCGCCTACGCGGCCTTCGCCTGTGTGGAAGCGGATGATCCGCTCCTCTTTCGCCCCCTACTGCAAACGGTGTACAATTGGGCTGCCGAGCGTCGCTTTGCCTTTCTGATGATCGGTCTTGGCGAGAGTGACCCGCTGCTGCCCGTGGCGCGCGGTTGGCTGCACATCCCCTACATCAGCATCCTTTATACTGTCTGCTGGCAGAAGGACGAAGCCTGGCGGCAGGGGCTGGACGGGCGGCTTCCCTACGTGGAGATTGGGACGTTGTGAAAATTGATGATGGGATGATAGGTGTGATCTGGCAGCAAATGGTGGCGTTCGCTCGGCATAAACAGTGCCCGGATCAGTGAGCGCTGATTGAGTAGCCGAGTCTGCGAGGCGTATCGAAATCAAGCGAACGGGTCTACGAGTCTACTTGTTTGGCAAGGGGAATACTTATGGCCTGGATGTATATCCTCGAATGTAACGACGGCTCTTATTACGTCGGATCAACAACGGATATGGAGCGTCGATTGTGGGAGCACAACCAGGGCGAAGGATCAAAATATACGGCCCGTTGTCGTCCAGTGAAACTGGTATTTGCCGCTGAGTTCGCCAGCATTGCGGAAGCCTTTGCAGCTGAAAAGCGCGTTCAGGGTTGGCGACGTGAGAAGCGCGAGGCGCTGATCCGTGGAGATTATGAGGCATTACCGGAATTGGCGCGCAAGAAATGGCCTTCCCATAGGCCAGCGACGCTGGTTGAGTAGGAGCGGGTCTACCGGAGATCATTCGTAGACCCGCTTGGCTTCGATACGGCTGGAAACAGCCCCAGCCTACTCAGCCAGCGCTGATCTGATCCGGTACCTGACAAGGCCAGCGACGCTGGTTGAGTAGGAGCGTAGCGACGTATCGAAACCGAGGAGCGGGTCTATCGGAGATCATTCGTAGACCCGCTTGGCTTCGATACGGCTGGAAACAGCCCCAGCCTACTCAGCCAGCGCTGATCT
>JACQGT010000409.1 GCA_016199425.1 Chloroflexota bacterium | reverse complement strand
GACGTATTGCGTATTGCGTATTGCGTATCAGTCACTCTGGATCTCTTCCCCCTTCCGCCTGATTTATGCGCAGATCAGCGCAGATCAATCCAAATCATGAAAATCTGCGTCCTCTCTTTCTTGCAATTCTATCGTTACCTCTCCGCTTGAAATTCCTTGCGCAGCCGGTCAATGATCTGGCGCACGCTTTCCCCCTGCACCTTTTGGATGTCGTCCCGGTATTTGAGCAGGACGCCCAGGGTTTCGTTGACCACTTCCTCAGCCAATTCCTCCTGATCCAACGCCACCAGCGCGTTGATCCAGTCCAGCGTCTCGGCCACACCGGGCAATTTGTAAAGTTCGGCCTGGCGCAGCTCCTGGACGAAAGCCACTACCTGGCGGGCCAATTGTTGCGGCGCGCCGGGCGCCTTCGCCAGGACGATGCCGTACTCCTTCGCGAAGCTGGGATAGTCGATCCAGTGGTAGAGACAGCGCCGCTTGAGCGCGTCATGCACCTCCCGTGTGCGGTTGGAGGTGATGATGACCACCGGCGGCTCTTCGGCCTGGATGGTGCCGATCTCCGGTATGGTGATCTGATAATCCGACAGCACTTCGAGCAGAAAAGCCTCGAACTCCTCGTCGGCCCGGTCCAGCTCGTCGATGAGCAGGACGGGCGCGCAGCCGTTGCGGCTGTCGATGGCCTGGAGCAAGGGACGGCGCAGCAGAAAGTCGTCGCTGAACAACTCCTGCACTGCGTCGTGATCTCGAGCCGTGCCCGCCGCCTCCATCAGCCGGATCTGCAACATCTGTCTCGTGTAGTTCCACTCGTAGACCGCCGTACTCACGTCCAGCCCCTCGTAGCATTGCAGACGGATGAGGGGACGATCCAACAGGCGGCTCAGCACCTTCGCCACTTCAGTCTTGCCCACGCCCGCCTCGCCTTCCAGAAAGAGGGGACGCTGCAACTTCAACGCCAGAAAGATCGCCGTGGCCAGGCTACGGTCGGCCACGTAGATATTCTCGGCCAGGGCCGCAGAGAGGGCGTCGATGGAATGGATGGGGGAAGGCAAGGGTCGATGCTCCAAACAGGCGATTTTGTAAACTTACGACACGACAGGTGTATGCTCAAAGGCTTCGGGCACGCGGGAGACGATCTGTTCGATCTGTTTGAGTTTTGACTGGGCCTCCTGCAAAGAATCCTGCATCATCGACATCAACTCCCGCGCGGCCAGGTGATCGGTAAAGACCGACAAAGACGCATCGTACCAGGTCTCGTCTGCGGGCAGGTAATCGTCAGGCAGGTCAGCCAGTTCTACGTGAAGAATGTGGGCGGGGTCTCCATCGCTGTCCACATCGAGCAGATAAGTGTGAGTGCGCTCCGCACGCAGAAGTAGTTGGCGCAAGGTTATCTGGCGAGCGAGAAAACTGCGCAGCGCGTAGTCTCCAACCTGAACCACCAACCACCGATTGTGGCTCTCATCGGCATCACACCAATAATAGAGATAGTGGCCTCTGCCATTGTCCCGATAATAGGAGAGCAACGCTCCATCAAAATAGATGAGATCGGCGATCAACCGTCTATTTTTGATCGGAAGATCGGGAAGATGCAATCCCTGTACAGTGAGTAACATTTTCACGCTATTTTCAAAGTAGCCAACCATTTTTCCGTCTCCCGCGGCGTGTGGAAACGGAAGACTGTCAAATGGCTATATTCAGGTCGAGCCAGGAGTTCCGGGTACTCCCGTCTGCGCCGCCAGTAGGTTTTCAGCACCCAGAGCAGAATGCTCTCCCGGCTGAGCATCATCCGCAGACTCTCCCGGTTGCCGTTCCACAACTCCTCGTGGAGAATGGCGCGGCGCACTGTGCGGGAGAAGATGCGCCAAAAAACGAGCGGGAAAGAATAGTCCAGCCAGATGAGATGGGTGGCGCGCTGCCAGATCACATCCCGCACCCGGCTGTAATTGCCATCCAGCGCCCAGTCAGGCACGCCGATAGCCGCGTCTACCCGCTCACGCAGCACTTCGTCCCCGGCGCTCGTCCAGTGCGGCTCCCAATGCAGGGCGTCCAATTCGATATGGGGAATCCCCAGCCGTTCGGCAATCTGACGGGCCAGCGTCGTCTTGCCGGAGCCGCTGGTGCCGATTACTGCGTAACGAGCCATATCCGTATTATAGCCTTCTCTGGCGGTCAGAGCAACCAGGGCACGAAAAGATAGGCCGATGCCGCCTCTCGGCAACACCGGCCCAATCTCCAATCTCCAATCGCTAATCTCTTTTATCCCCGGGCCCGATCGCGGGCCAGCTTCAGCGCTTTCTTACCGTAGACGTTTGCGACGTGGGCGCGGTATTCTTCGGAGGCAAACATATCCCCCATCGGGTCGGGGATGGCGAGATGGCCGTCCACCGCGGCGTCGATGGCGCTGTCGCCCAGGTCGGAGCCGACCAGCGCGGCGGCTACACCCGCTGCGTCCAGGGCGTGGGAGTTGACGCCGTTGAAGCAGAGCCGGGCTGATGCGCATTTGCCGCTGCTGTCCAGGCCAACCAGCGCGGCCGCGCCACAGAGCGCGTAGCCCGAGGCCGGATGCTCGAACTTCAGATAGGCCGCACCGCTCTGGCCGGAGGCCGCGGGAATCTCCACAGCGGTCAGAATCTCGCCCGGGTCCAGGGCCGTCGTCATCAGGTCCACGAAGAAATTGGCAGCGGAGATGGTGCGGCTGCCGTTGGGTCCGCTGATGTGGAGCGTTGCGTTCAGGGCCAGCACCGCCGCGGGCAGGTCGGAGGCCGGGTCCGCGTGGGAGATGTTGCCGCCAATCGTGCCCCGGTAGCGCACCTGGCGGTCGCCGATCTGTCCGGCGGCTTCGGCCAGCAGGGGCGCGGCCGCCTTCACCGCGTCCGATGTGGCGATTTCGTAATAGGTGGTGGTGGCGCCGATGCGCAGGCTGCCGTTGCTGCGGCGGATGCCCTTCAGATCGGCGATGCGGCCAATATCCACCAAGGCAGCCGGCGCGGCCAGCCGCATCTTCATCACCGGCACGAGGCTGTGCCCACCGGCCAGCACTTTGGCGTCCGGATTGCTCTGCAAAAGCTGCACCGCCTCACCGATTGTGCCTGGGCGGTGGTAATCAAATTGGGCTGGAATCATCGGGTAGTCTCCTTTGTTATGAGTTATGAGTTATGAGTTTTGGGTTAGGAGTTATGAGTTAGGAGTTGGGCTGTACAGACCGCATAACTCCTAACTCATAACTCTTATCTCCTAACTCCTCCCTGCATCGCCTTCCACACCTTTTCTGGCGTGGCGGGCATATCGATGTGGGTGACGCCGAAGGGCGAGAGTGCATCCACCACCGCGTTGATGACAGCGGCGGGGGAGGCGATGCTGCCCGCTTCGCCCACGCCCTTCACACCCAACGGGTTGTGGGGGCAGGGGGTGACGGTGCGGTCGGTCTCGAAGGAGGGCAGGAAGTGGGCCTTGGGCACGGCGTAGTCCAGCATAGACCCGCTGAGCAGATTGCCGCCGCTGTCGTAGACCGCAGTCTCGTAGAGCGCCTGGCCCACGCCCTGGGCGATGCCGCCGTGAATCTGGCCGTCCACCACCATCGGGTTGATGACATTGCCCACGTCGTCCACGGCCAGATAGCGCTTCAGGTCAACCTGGCCGGTGGCCGGGTCCACTTCCACCACCGCCACGTGGGTTCCGAAGGGGAAGACAAAGTTGGAGGGATCGTAGAAGGCGGTGGCTTCCAGCGCGGGTTCCAGCCCTTTGGGCAGATTGTGGGCCAGATAGGCTTGCAGCGAGACATCGGCCAGACTCTTGGCCTGGTCGGGCGAACCCTTGACGTGGAAGCTGCCGTTCTCGAAGACCAGGTCCTCCTCGGCGGCTTCGAGGAGATGGGCGGCGATGGTGCGGGCTTTGTCCACCACTTTGCGCGCCCCCATCACAATCGCGCTGCCGCCCACGGCCGCGCTGCGGCTGCCGTAGGTGCCCCAGCCGTGGGGCATGGCACCCGTGTCGCCTTCTATCACATCGATATCCTCGTAGGGAATGCCCAGTTCCGCCGAGGCAATTTGGGCAAAGGTCGTCTTGTGGCCCTGGCCGTGGCCGGAGGAGCCGCTATAGACCGTCACTTTGCCGGTGGCGTGGACGCGCACGACTGCGCTCTCCCATTGGCCGGCCTGCGCGCCCAGCGAGCCGACCACCGCGGATGGGGCCAGACCGCAGGCTTCGATGTAGGATGACAACCCGATGCCCAGATAGCGCCCGTTCTTGCGCGCCTCGGCCTGCTCCTTGCGGAAGTTGGCGTAGTCGATGTGCTTCAGCGCCAGGTCCAGTGTGCCCTCGTAATTGCCGCTGTCATAGGCCAGGGCCACCTGCGTCTGGAAGGGGAAGTTGTCGGGAGCGACAAAATTGCGCCGCCGAATCTCCGCCGGGTCGATACCGCTGATGCGGGCTGCTTCATTCATCAGCCGTTCCACAACAAATGTGGCTTCAGGCCGCCCCGCGCCCCGGTAGGCATCCACCGGCACGGTGTGGGTGAAGACGCCCAGCACGTGGCAGTGGATGGCGGGGATGTCGTATTCGCCGGACATCAGCGTGCCGTAGAGATAGGTGGGCACAGCCGGGGCGAAGGTGGAGAGATACGCCCCCATATTGGCCAATGTGTCCACGCGCAGGCCGAGGATTTTGCCGTTGGCGTCCACGGCCAGTTCGGCGGTGGTCACGTGATCCCGCCCGTGGGCGTCGGTCAGGTAAGTCTCCGAACGGGTCGCCACCCATTTGACCGGGCGGCCCACCTGCATCGACCCCCAGGCGGTCAGCGCCTCGTCGGCGTAGTGATGAATTTTGCTGCCAAAACCGCCCCCCACTTCCGGCGCAATCACCCGGATTTTGTGTTCGGGCAGGCCGAGGGAGGCCAGGGACATCAACAGCCGGTGGATGTGGGGATTCTGACTGGTCATAGTAATCGCCAGGTCGCCGGTGATGCTGTTGTAGTCGGCCAACACAGCCCGGGGCTCCATCGCGTTGGGGATGAGCCGGTTGTTGACGATCTCCAGATGGGCGATGTGGGCCGCGCCGGCAAAGGCGGCGTCGGTCCTGGCCTTGTCGCCGATCTCCCAGTCAAAGGCGATGTTGTTGGGCGCGGCGCTATGTACCTGGGCCGCGCCGGGCTGGATAGCTGCTTTCAGATTCACGGCGGCGGTCTGGGGCGCGTAGTCCACCACAATCGCTTCCAGCGCGTCGTGGGCGGTGTAGCGGTCTTCGGCCACGATCAGAGCGACGCCGTCGCCCACGTAACGGGCGGTATCCTTCGTCAGCATAAAATGTTCGGGAATCTTCATATCGGGCAGCAGCCAGCCCACGGGAATGCCGCCGGGCACACCGCTCTTTACAATATCCTTCGCCGTGTAGATGCCGAGCACGCCGGGCATGGCCGCTGCCGCGCTGGTGTCGATGCTTTTGATGGCGGCGTGGGCATAGGGACTGCGCAGAATCGTGGCGTAGACCATTCCGGGCAGTTGCAGATCGTCGGTGTAACGGGCCTTGCCGGTGATGAGGGCTGGGTCTTCCCGGCGTTTGATAGCAGAACCGAGAATTGGGGAGCCGTTTGTTTGAGCCATAAAGAGAGTCTCCTTGTC